>NZ_QAJS01000005.1:211959-285960 GCF_003852595.1 Aquitalea sp. FJL05 | reverse complement strand
GAAAAGTGCAGATTCTGGCAAAATATCGACTCACATCGGGCTAAGTCACTGATGGGCAAGAAACTATGCCGTGGGGGTTTTATTACAGCCTTGCTGCGGGTGCGCAGAAACCGGCGCCTCCCCGTTCGCACTTGCCGTGGTGGGTGGGGCTGGCTGGCGTCAAAAGCGGGTCACCGCACCAACACCGGCAGCAAAAAGCCCGGCTGACGCCGGGCTTTTTGAGAAACCATGCTCAGGTTCTCTGCGTTTACTCATCTTGCGCCGCGATATCAGCTTTTACCTTTTCCATGTCCAGATCGCGCAGCGCCTTGATCAGCTCTTCAAACTGGGCCGGCATCATGGCACCAGACTGATTGAACACGATGATGCCATCCTTGAGTGCCATCAGTGTGGGGATGGAGCGGATCTGGAAGTGGGCGGCCAACTCCTGCTCTTCTTCGGTATTGATTTTGCCGAACACGATATCCGGGTGCTTGAGCGCCGCCGCTTCGAAAGTGGGGCCAAACATTTTGCATGGGCCGCACCATTCGGCCCAGAAGTCGAGAATGACAATACCGCCCTTGTCGACGGTTTCATTGAAACTGCTGCCGGTGATATTGATGGTGGCCATGCCGTGCTCCCCGGCGGTGTAGCGACACCGCGAATAAGTGATAGCAGCAAAGATGGGACTGGCAGCGACATTTGCAAGTGCTGCCACCATGGTTTGTAGCAATCAGGATGATTGCGATGGGCTATCCCGACAAAGACAAAGGCCCACTCAGTGGGCCTTTGCTCTCTCTATATAGTGTGCTGAGCGATTTACAGTACCAGTTTGCTATAACTTTCTTTTTCCATCTGGCAGATTTCCACACACAGCTGGGTGCCTGACGGCCCGGAAACCTGTTGCTGCAATACTGGCAGCAGGCTGGAGGACAGTTGCTGGCGGGTAGCCAGATCACGCCCGGTCAGAATATGCAGTTGCAGGTGAACAAATGGGTGAGCACCTGGCTCAGTACCGGTCAGCCAGCAATCCAGCGGAATGGCCCGGCTTTTGATATCGACAGCCTGAAACTGCCCACTAGCCAGCAGCGTCTGGTTGATGGCCAGCAAGGTGGCGGGAACATCCAGCTGCAATCCTTTGCTGTACTGCATGATGATCTGCGGCATGTCAGGCTGCTTTCTTTTTCAGCTGATAACACTGGTGAATCTTGCGGTTGCGGAAGTCTTCCGACACCGACAGGGCGCTGATGTCGCGGATGTGATAGTCCTCGGCCAGCCGCTCGTCCAGCACGAAGCTGCGCAGATTATTGGAAAAGTACAGCGTGCCGCCCGGTGCCAGCAAGGCCATGGCATAGTCGATGAGCCAGACGTGATCGCGCTGGACATCGAGAATGTCCTGCATTTTTTTGGAGTTGGAGAAGGTCGGCGGGTCCATCACGATGAGATCGAACTGTTTGCCTTCGTCCACCGCTTGTTCCAGATACTGGAATACATCGGCGCGTACCAGCTGGTGGCGCGCCAGATCCAGCCCGTTCAGTTCGAAGTTGCGGCGCGACCAGTCCTGATAGGTGTTGGACATGTCGACGGTTTCGGAACTGACCGCTCCGCCGGCACCGGCGTAAACAGTAAAGCTGCCGGTATAGGCAAACAGATTGAGAAAGCGCTTGCCGGCGGCTTCTTCGCGCACACGCTTGCGCGTGTTGCGGTGATCCAGAAACAGGCCGGTATCCAGATAGGCATCCAGATTGACGATGAAGCGCTGGCCAAACTCCTCCACGATGAAGTCATCACCCAGCTTGCCCACCTTTTCATACTGGCTGACGCCCTTCTGGCGGCGACGGCTTTTCAGGGTGATGGCCTGCGGTGCGCGACCGGTGACCTCGGCAATGGCGGCGATGATGGCGGCAATCCACTGCTGATAGACTTCGTCTTCCATTGCCCAGCCGGTATCGTATTCCTGCAGATGCACGCGCTCGCCGTACAGGTCGACCGCCAGCGGAAACTGCGGCACGTCCTTGTCGTAGACACGCCAGGCATCCAGCCCTTGGCGTGAGGCCCACTTGGCGTAGTGCTTGTAATTTTTCTGCAGCCGGTTGGCAAAGGCGGAGACATCGACCATAACATTCCTTGGCGACAGCGGCCGGTGTGGCACTGCCGGGTAATTCATTCGGACAAAAACAAACGCGCGCCAGCATAAGCTACCGGCGCGCGCATCAGCAAGTCCCGCTTTACCGCCTATTCAGGCTGATACATGGCGATCAGCTTGCGATAGACCGGCTCGGGCAGATACTGGCGAATCATGTTCTGCCAGCCACGCGGGCCGACCAGGCCCTTGACCATGGTGGAGGACACTTCGGCATATTCCCGCGGAGGCAGCAGGAAGATGGTGGTGATATCCGGGTGCAGGTCCGAGTTGATGTAACGCATGGTGCGTTCGTATTCGTAGTCGCTGGCGGTACGAATGCCGCGAATGATGTAGTTGGCGCCGATGCTCTGGGCGTAATTCACCAGGAACTGGTTTTCGAACACGTCTACCCGCAGCTTGTTGAAGCCTCGGGTGACGGCACGCAGCATCTCGACGCGCTCATCCACACTGAAGGTACAGTGTTTTTCCGGATTCACGCCGACCGCCACGATGAGTTCGTCGAACAGCTCTACCGCTTCGCGAATCATCCACAAGTGACCGTTGGTGACCGGGTCAAAACTTCCGGCGTACACGGCTCTTTTCAATTCTCGCTTCCCTTTGGATGTGTGTGCCATGGCGACTGTATCGTGCAGAGTAAGGGGGGTAAAGGCATTTTTGTTGCAGTGCGCCAAAAATGCGGCATAACGGCGGGCTTTTGCGTCTTTTACATCATGATTGCAGATCATTCTGGTGCAAGAAGCAAGAAAGGCCGACAAAAAGCCGGCCTTCCTCATCAAAACCGCACCGGAATGGGTCAGCTATTGATGTTTTCCGCGTGATGGCAGGCAATCATCCGTTCGTCGAGCGCACGCAATTCGGGCACTTCCTGCTGGCAACGCTCGTTGGCAAACGGGCAGCGCTTGTGGAAGGTGCAGCCGGATGGCGGGTTCAGCGGGCTGGGCAGTTCGCCATGAATCTTGATCTTGATGCGGCGGTCTTCCGGATGGATCGAGGGCGTGGCCGACAACAAGGCCTGGGTATAAGGATGCAGCGGACGCGAGTAAATCTTCTCCTTGGCCCCCACTTCCACCGCACGCCCCAGATACATCACCATCAATTCATCTGCCACATGCTCCACCACCGCCAGATTGTGTGAGATGAACACATAGGCGGTATTGAACTCCTCCTGCAGATCCATGAACAGGTTCAGCACCTGCGCCTGGATGGACACGTCCAGCGCCGAGGTCGGCTCGTCGGCCACCACGATTCGGGGATTCAGCATCATGGCACGGGCGATGGCGATACGCTGACGCTGGCCGCCGGAGAACATGTGCGGATAACGGTAGTAATGCTCCGGACGCAAACCGACCCGCGTCATCATGGCGCGCACGCGTTCTTCGCGTTCGCTGGCGGACAGGCTGGTATTGATGTCCAGCGGCTCGCCCAGCTGAGTGCCAATCTTCTGGCGCGGATTGAGCGAGGCGTAGGGGTTCTGGAACACCATCTGCACCTTGGTGCGCATGGCTTTCAGTTCGGCCTTGCTGGCGGTGGCTGCATCCTGCCCTTCCAGCAATAGCGAGCCGGCAGTCGGCGCTTCGATCAGTGTCAACTGGCGCGCCAGCGTGGACTTGCCACAACCGGACTCGCCCACCACCGCCAGCGTCTTGCCGGCAGTCAGTTCAAAGGAGACGCCATTGAGCGCCTTGACCTGGGCCGCCGGCTTGAAAAAGCCCTGGGCGACATCGTAATAACGGGTGAGATCCCGTGCCTGCAATACGGTGCTCATCATGCCTCCTTGGCCGTAATCGGGTAGTGGCAGCGCACGACGCCACCTTCAATAGCGGTCAGGCCCGGACGTTGGGCCTTGCACTTATCCTCGACGTAGGGACAGCGCGGAGACAACAGGCAGCCGGATGGCCGGTCGTACTGGCCGGGCACGATGCCGGCCAGCGTGGACAGGCGATGCGCCCCCTTGCTGTGTTCCGGGATCGACTTGAGCAGTGCTTCGGTATAGGGATGAGCCGGTTTACGGAAGATGCCCGGCACTTTGGCCATTTCCGCCACCTGGCCGGCATACATCACCGCCACCTTGTGCGCGACTTCAGCCACCACGGCCAGATCGTGGGTAATCATGATCAGCGCCATGTTCTGGCTTTTTTGCAGATTGACCAGCAAGTCCATGATCTGCGCCTGGATGGTGACATCCAGCGCCGTGGTGGGCTCGTCGGCAATCAGCAACTTGGGGCTACAGGCGATGGCCATGGCGATGACCACGCGCTGGCTCATACCGCCGGACAGCTGATGCGGATAGGCTGCCAGACGGCTGGCTGCCGCCGGGATTTCCACCATTTCCATCAATTCCAGCGCGCGCTGCTTCAACGCAGCTCCGCGCAGACCCTGATGGATTTTCAGCACTTCCATGATCTGGTAACCCACGGTGTAGCTGGGGTTGAGCGAGGTCATCGGGTCCTGAAAGATCATGGCAATATCCTTGCCGACGATCTTGCGCCGCTCACGCGCCGAGATGGTGAGCAGGTTCTTGCCATCAAACTGCAGGGTATCCGCCACGATGCGGCCCTGCCCTTCCAGCAGGCCCATCATCGCCATCATGGTGACCGATTTGCCCGAACCGGACTCGCCGACGATGCCGACGATTTCGCCCTGATCAACCGTCAGGTCCAGGCCTTCCACCGCGCGGAAGGGATTGTGTTGCGAACCGAACTCCACCGAGAGGTTCTTGATTTCCAGCAGACTCATACATCCCTCCTCAGGCGGCGCGCTTCAGTTTCGGATCCAGCGCATCGCGCAGGCCGTCACCCATCAGGTTGATGGCCAACACCGACAGCAAAATGGTCAGGCCCGGCAGAGACACCACCCACCAGGCACGCTCGATGTAATCACGGGCAGACGCCAGCATGGTGCCCCACTCCGGCGTGGGCGGCTGAACGCCCAAGCCCAGAAAGCCCAGCGCAGCGATTTCCAGAATGGCCGAGGAGAAGCTCATGGTGGCATGCACGATCAGCGGTGCCATGCAGTTGGGCAGCACGGTGTTGAACATCAGGCGGAACAGCCCGGCACCGGACACGCGCGAGGCGGTGACGTAATCACGGTTCAGCTCGGTCATGGCCGAGGCGCGGGTCAGCCGCACATAGGCCGGCAAGGACACCGTGGCAATGGCGATCATGGCATTCATCAGGCCAGGTCCCAGAATGGCCATGATGGCTACCGCCAGCAACAGCGAAGGCAAGGCCATCATGATGTCCATGACGCGCATGATCACCCCGCCCAAGACCTTGGGGAAAAAGGCCGCCAGCAAGCCCAGCACCACGCCCGGAATCAGCGCCAGCAGTACCGAGCACATGCCGATGAACAGCGACAGGCGCGCACCGTAGATCAGGCGCGACAGGATGTCGCGACCCAGCTCATCGGTACCCAGCAAAAACTGGGCCGAACCGCCATCCAGCCAGGCTGGCGGTGTCAGCAGATGCTCACGGTATTGTTCGATGGGACTGTAGGGTGCCACGACAGGAGCCAGAATGGCGCACAGCAGCACGATGCTCATGAAGATCAGCCCGGCCACGGCACCCTTGTTATAGGAAAAGCCCTGCCAGAACTCCTTGAATGGCGAGGGGTAGCTCAGCGCCGCATCTTCGGCAGCCGACGCGACGGTAGAGGTGTTTGCATTAGTCATAGCGATACCTGCAAGCGTTATTTGGCGTGACGGATACGCGGATTGGCGACACCGTACAGAATATCCACGATGAAATTGGTGACGATCACCAGCGTGGCCACGATCAGGATGCCGTTTTGCACCACGGGATAATCGCGGCGGCTGATGGCATCGATCAGCCATTTGCCGATGCCGGGCCAGGAGAAGATGGTTTCGGTCAGCACGGCGCCGCCCATCAGCGTGCCCACTTGCAGGCCGATCACCGTCAGTACCGGAATCAGCGCATTACGCAGGGTATGCACAAAGATGACACGCGCCGGCGACAGGCCCTTGGCACGGGCGGTACGCACATAGTCTTCGCGCAGCACTTCCAACATCGAGGAGCGGGTCATCCGGGCAATCACCGCCAGCGGAATGGTCCCCAGCACGATGGCCGGCAGGATCAGATGCATCAGGGCATCCTTGAAGGCGCCGGCATTGGCCGCCGGATCGGCCGCTTCGGCCAGCCAGGTATCGATCAGCATGAAGCCGGTGCGCGGCGTGATGTCATAAGCCAGATCCAGCCGGCCGGAAACCGGTGTCCAGCCCAGCTTGACCGAGAAGAACATGATGAGAATCAGGCCCCACCAGAAAATCGGCATGGAAAAACCAGTGAGCGAAATGCCCATCACACCGTGATCCAGAATCGACCCGCGCTTGATGGCAGCAGTGACACCAGCCAGCAGGCCGAACACCACGGCAAACAGCATGGCGGCCAGCGCCAGCTCCAGCGTGGCGGGAAACAGTGTCTTGAACTCGACCCAGACACTGCTCTTGGTCACCAGCGACTCACCCAGATTGCCATGCAGCAGATTGCTGATGTAATCGATGTATTGCGCATACAGTGGTTTATCCAGGCCAAGACGGTGCATGGCATCGGCGTGCATCTGCGGATCCAGCGTGCGCTCGCCCACCATGACTTCGACCGGGTCCCCGGGAATCATGCGGATAAGGCCGAAAGTCAGCAGGGTAATGCCGAAGAACGTGGGAATCAGTAAACCCAGTCTGCGGAAAATGAAAGACAACATACGTACTTCTCCCGTGAATCCACACTGTCTTGCAGCATGACAGATGGACACCGTTAATTCAGACCCAAAGCGTGGATTTGGATGACGATACCGGTAACAGGGAGGAATGCGGGAGAGCGAAAGAGAACAACAAGAGGGTGTCGGGCAGAAGACGCCAGCTGAACCACCCACCTACATCAGCCACGTCTTCGCCACGACGGAGTGAAGATATCACCCGGGCGCGGCCACGCCTTTGATACAGGTCAAGCCTGCCACCACGGCGCTGGCACACCAGCCTCTGTCCTGCTGCTCATCCTGCTTCCGGCTGGCATCCCCTGCCTGTCGTGCCGGCAACTGCGCGCCCTTCTCTGATGGAAGGATAGGCAGTGTTACATGCAAAACATCGGGGGCTTGCGCCCCCGATGTTCAACACTTCCCCGCAGGGAAGCATGCTGGCATTACTTCAGGCTGACACCGTAGAAGGAGTTCAGACCGAACGGGCTGACCTTGAAGCCAACCACCGACTTGGACATCGGCTGTACCACGGTGGAGTGGGCAACCGTGGTGTACGGCAGTTGCTGCTTGAAGATTTCCTGTGCCTTGCTGTACAGCTTGGTGCGCTCGGCCACATTGGTGGTGCGCTTGGCTTTTTGCAGCAGGTCTTCAAACGGCTTGTAGCACCACTTGGCAAAGTTGTTGCCGTTCATGGCTTCGCAGCCCAGCTGGGTGCCCAGCCAGTTGTCCGGATCACCATTATCACCAGTCCAGCCGATCAGCATGGCATCGTGCTCGCCAGCCTTGGCGCGCTTGATGTACTCGCCCCATTCGTAGGTGGTGATCTTGGCCTTGACGCCGATCTTAGCCCAGTCAGCCTGTACCATTTCGGCCATCAGCTTGGCATTGGGGTTGTACGGACGCTGTACCGGCATCGCCCACAGGGTGATGTCGAAGCCGTTCGGGTAGCCGGCCTTGGCCAGCAGCGCCTTGGCTTTTTCCACGCTGTACGGTGCGTCTTTCAGGCTCTTGTTATACGACCACTGGGTCGGCGGCATCGGGTTGGTCGCGGCCTGGCCTGCGCCCTGGTATACCGCATCGATGATGGCTTTCTTGTTGACGGCCATGTCCAGTGCCTGACGCACTTCCAGCTTGTCCATCGGCTTGTGCTTGACGTTGTAAGCCAGGTAGCCCAGGTTGAAGCCGGCTTGGGAAATCACGTTCAGCTTGCTGTCAGCCTTCATGGCCGCGATGTCGGTCGGGCGCGGGAAAGCAGTAATCTGGCATTCGCCAGCCTTCAGCTTCTGGAAACGCACCGACGGATCGGTAGTAATGGCAAAGACCAGGTTGTCGACTTTAGGACCGTCGGCCTTGTCCCAGTACTGCTTGTTGGCAGCAAAACGGATCTGCGCATCTTTCTGATAACGCTTGAAGATGAAGGGACCGGTGCCTACCGGCTGCTGGTTCAGCAGTTGCGGTGTACCAGCCTTCAGCAGCTTGTCGGCGTATTCAGCCGACTGGATGGAGGCAAAGCTCATCGCCAGGTTCTGCAGGAAGGCAGCATCGATGCTCTTCAGGGTGAACTTGACGGTGTTGGCATCCAGCTTTTCGACCTTGGTGATGTTTTCATCCATGCCCATATCGGTGAAATACGGGAATTCGGTCGGGTAGGCTTTGCGGAAGGCGTTGTTCTTGTTGAGCATGCGGTCGAAGGTAAACACCACGTCATCCGCACCGAAGTCACGCGTCGGCTTGAAGTAATCCGTGGTCTGGATCTTCACGCCCTTGCGCAGATGGAAGGTGTAGGACAAGCCATCAGCAGCCACGTCCCATTTTTCCGCCAGACCCGGCACTACCTTGGTGCCACCGCGCTGGAATTGCACCAGTCGGTTGAAAACGGTTTCGGCGGCGGCATCGAAGTCCGTGCCGGTGGTGTACTGACCCGGGTCGAAACCGGCCGGGCTACCTTCCGAGCAATATACGAGCGTACCAGCAGCTTGCGCGGCCATCGAGGCCGTGGCGATCAGGCCGGCGGCCAGCAGCATTTTTTTTGCAGCTTGCATGTGTTCTTTCCTTTTCCTTTGTACAGACTTCGTGTTTTTTATCGATCGTCCGATCTCTTTAAGCGCTTTTTGGGCTGCTTTGGTCGGATACATTATGCAGAGAGGGGCAGTTTGACAAGCACCCCTCCCCTGTTTTCAGTCATTTATTGCGCGTGCACAGCAGTTGTCAGGCAAAAACTAGCACTTTTTAACCACAACGCTGCCGACCGAATAACCGGCACCAAACGAGGAAATGACCCCGATATCGCCGGTTTGCAAACCACTACGGCACAGATGAAAAGCAATGATCGAGCCAGCCGAGCTGGTATTGGCATAGCGATCCAGAATCACCGGAGCCTCCTGTTCCGCGGCATCGCGGCCCAGTACACGGCGGGCAATCAGCTGGTTCATCGCCAGATTGGCCTGATGCAGCCAGAAACGGCTGACCTGCTGCGGCTGGATGTCCAGGCTTTCCAGATGCTGCCCGATGTGCTCACCCACCATCGGGCACACTTCCTTGAAGACCTTGCGCCCCTGCTGCACAAACAGCTTGTCGATCTGGCCGATGCCCTGCTCGTCGCAACGATTCAGGAAACCGAAATTGTTGCGGATATTATTGGAGAACACTGTGGCCAGGCGGGTGCCGAGGATTTCGAACTGCTCGGCCGCAGTGGCCGACTCGGCGGCTTCCAGCACAATGGCCGTGCAGGCATCACCAAAGATGAAGTGGCTGTCGCGGTCGCGGAAGTTAAGGTGGGCCGAGCAGATTTCCGGGCTGATGACCAGCACCGCACGCGCCTGGCCGCTCTGGATGGCATTGACCGCAGTCTGAATGCCAAATGTGGCAGAAGAACAAGCCACATTCATATCGAAGGCATAACCCTGCACGCCCAGCGCCTGCTGAATTTCAATGGACACGGCCGGATAGGGGCGCTGCATATTGGAACAAGCCACCAATACCATATCGATGTCAGCCGCGCTTCTGCCCGCCTGGGCCAGCGCCGCCGTGGCGGCGGCCACGCCCATTTCGGCCTGGATGGACAATGCGTCGTTGCTGCGCTCCGGCAGGTAGGGCGTCATCCGCGCCGGGTCCAGCACCCCATCCTTGTTCATCAGATAGCGTTGCTTGATGCCGGAAGCCTTCTCGATGAATTCCGCACTGGATTCGGCCAGCGCGGTCAGGCTGCCGGCAGCGATTTCGGCCGCATGCTGCTGGTTGTATGCAGCGACATAGTGATTGAAAGCAACAACCAGCTCTTCGTTGCTGACGGCATGCGGCGGGGTAAACAGGCCGGTGCCGCTGATGACCACTTTCTTCATATTCCCTGTCTCTCTGACAAAAACGCCGCCAGCAATAGGTTCTGCCCTTACCACAGCAAGCGGTACGGCAGCAGCGCACAGCAGGCGGCATTTGTGATTGCACCCATGTAAACGGGCGTTTGCTCGAATGATACACCAAGCCCTGCACAGCCTGTAATTAATGCCCCCGGCCGTTTATAAACCTAGTAAAATGCTCAACTTTGCTGCACTTGCGTCGCAGGTCTGGGATGCTTTGCAACAACCATGTGCGCATGGATGCATTTATAGTTGACCAAATTAGTCGGGAATTGGGTATAATAAGCCCAACCACCCACCGGAGTTTAAGATCATGCGTCTCACCACCAAAGGCCGCTTTGCGGTAACCGCCATGCTCGACCTTGCCATGCGCGAAGCCAATGGCCCGGTGACACTGGCCGGCATCAGCGAACGCCAGAGCATTTCCCTTTCCTACCTGGAACAACTGTTTGGCAAACTGCGCCGTTCCGAACTGGTTGACAGCGTGCGCGGCCCTGGCGGCGGTTACACCCTGGCCCGCGTCCCGGCCGATATCTCGGTGGCAGACATCATCGCCGCCGTGGACGAGCCGGTTGACGCCACCCAGTGCGGCGGCCGCGAAAACTGTCATGACAACCACCGCTGCATGACCCACGACTTGTGGACCAACCTGAACGCCACCATTTTCGACTATCTGGCCAAGGTAACCCTGGGCAGCCTGGTTGAAAAGCAGCGCGCCAAGGAAGCAGCCGCCAAAGATAGCAATGTAATGCAGGACAAGCGCGAAAGCAGCACCCGTACTGCTGCCTCCGCCTCCAGCGCACTGTAAGCGCACCGCATCCCCGGAGAATTGATAATGAGTCAGCTCAAGCTTCCCATCTACCTCGACTATTCGGCCACTACCCCGGTCGATCCCCGCGTTGCCGCCAAGATGATTCCCTATCTGACCGAGCAGTTCGGCAACCCGGCGTCGCGTAGCCACAGCTTTGGCTGGACGGCAGAAGAGGCGGTAGAGAATGCGCGGGCAGAAGTGGCCAAGCTCCTGAATGCCGACCCCAAGGAAATCGTCTGGACCTCCGGTGCCACCGAGTCTGACAACCTGGCCATCAAGGGCGCCGCCCAGTTCTACAAGAGCCGTGGCAAGCACATCATCACCGTCAAGACCGAACACAAGGCGGTGCTGGATACCTGTCGCGAGCTGGAACGCCAGGGCTTTGAAGTCACTTATCTGGGCGTGCAGGAAAACGGCCTGATCGACATCGAAGAATTCAAGGCGGCCATTCGTCCGGACACCATTCTGGTGTCGGTGATGTACGTCAACAATGAAATCGGCGTGATTCAGGACATTCCGCAGATCGGCGAGATCTGCCGCGAAAAAGGCATCATCTTCCATGTCGATGCCACCCAGGCACCCGGCAAGGTGAAGATGGACATGAATGTGCTGAAGGTGGACCTGATGAGCCTGTCCGCCCACAAGGCCTACGGCCCCAAGGGTATTGGTGCACTGTATGTGCGTCGCAAGCCGCGCGTGCGCCTGGAAGCCCAGATGCACGGTGGTGGCCACGAGCGCGGCTTCCGTTCCGGCACCCTGCCCACCCACCAGATCGTCGGCATGGGCGAGGCTTTCCGCCTGGCACGTGAAGAGATGGACAGCGAGAGCGAACGCATCCGCATGCTGCGCGACCGTCTGTGGAACGGCATCAAGGATATGGAAGAGGTGTACATCAATGGCGACATCGACCAGCGTGTACCGCACAACCTCAATGTCAGCTTCAACTTCGTCGAAGGCGAAAGCCTGATCATGGCGATCAAGGACCTGGCCGTTTCCAGCGGTTCGGCCTGTACCTCGGCCTCGCTGGAGCCGTCCTATGTGCTGCGCGCACTGGGCCGTAACGACGAGATGGCACACAGCTCCATCCGCTTCACCCTGGGCCGCTTCACCACCGAAGAAGAAATCGACTTCGCCATTGCGCTGTTGAAAGATAAAATCGGCAAGCTGCGCGAACTGTCCCCGCTGTGGGAGATGTTCAAGGAAGGCGTAGACCTGAATTCGGTACAGTGGGCCGCACACTGAACATTCAATGATTTACGGGGTGGGCCAGCCAGTTTGGCCGGCCCCGTCAGCAGGAGAGAGAACCATGGCATACAGCGACAAGTTGATGGATCACTACGAGAACCCGCGCAATGTAGGTTCCTTCGAAAAGGGCGATGACAGCGTGGGCACCGGCATGGTGGGTGCACCGGCCTGTGGCGACGTGATGAAGCTGCAGATCAAGGTCAACGCCGATGGCGTGATCGAAGACGCCAAATTCAAAACCTACGGCTGTGGCTCGGCCATTGCTTCGTCGTCCTTGGTCACCGAATGGGTGAAAGGCAAATCGCTGGACGAAGCCATGTCCATCAAGAATACCGCCATCGCCGAAGAGCTGGCCTTGCCGCCGGTAAAGATCCACTGCTCCATCCTGGCCGAAGACGCCATCAAGGCAGCAGTCAGCGACTACAAGCAAAAGCACGGCAAGTAAGGAGCACGACATGGCTATCACTCTGTCCGCCAGCGCGGCCAACCACGTCAGCCAGTTTCTGGCCAAACGCGGCAAGGGCCTGGGCATTCGTCTGGGGGTGAAAACCTCCGGCTGCTCCGGCATGGCTTACAAGTTGGAGTTTGTCGACTCGGCCATCGAGGACGACATCACCTTCGAAAGCCATGGCGTCACCGTCTTCACCGATGCCAAGAGCCTGGCCTATCTGGACGGCACCGAACTGGATTACTCCAAGGAAGGGCTTAACGAAGGTTTCAAGTTCAACAACCCCAACGTGAAAAACGAATGTGGTTGTGGCGAAAGCTTCAACGTCTGATTGCGCGCCTTCGCGCCACACTGTCGTGGATGGCCGCTGCTAGCGGCCATCTGCCAGTCAACCAGCAGTTTCCCAGCCCAAGGCCATGACCACCGAATTCTCCCAGGATTTCTTCCAGCTGTTCGGCCTGTCGCGCCGCTTCGCGCTGGATAGCCAGCAACTCGAACAATCCTGGCGCGCCGCCGCCGCCGCCGTCCACCCAGACCGTTACGCCAGCAGCCCGGATGCGGAAAAGCGCATGGCTTTGATGCAGGCCACCCATGTCAACGAAGCCTATCAGACCCTGAAAAGCCCGCTGCGCCGTGGCCGTTACCTGCTATCGCTGCAGGGTGTGGATACCCAGGAAGAAACCAATACCAGCATGCCGCTGGACTTCCTGATGGCCCAGATGGAATGGCGCGAAAGCATCGAAGAAGCGCGCGAAAGCAGTGATGTCGACGCACTGGAAACCCTGTCCTCCCGCCTGCGCAGCGAAAAGCGCGCGCTGGAAGCCGAACTGGGCGAGGCGCTGGACACCACAGCAGACTTGGACGCAGCTGCGGTGATGGTGCGAAAATTGCGCTTTCTGGAAAAACTCGATCAGGAGATCGGCGACGCCATCGAAACCCTGCTTGGCTAAGCCGTCACAACTGGCACCGCTGATGTTTCTGCTCACGCGACAACAATAAAGATTCCGTCATGGCTCTACTACAAATCGCCGAACCCGGCCTGTCCGCAGCACCACACCAGCACCGTCTGGCAGTGGGCATTGATCTTGGCACCACCAACTCGCTGGTGGCCACGGTAAGAAGTGGCGCCACCACCGTACTGGCCGACGAGTTCGGCCGTAGCCTGCTGCCCTCGGTCGTACGCTATCAGGATGGCGGCCAGGTGACGGTGGGCTACGATGCCCAGCGCGAACAGAACCATGACCCGCACAACACCATCACCTCAGTAAAACGCTTCATGGGCCGTGGCCTGTCCGACATCAAGGACGCCGGCAGCCTGCCCTATCGTTTTGTCGATGCGCCCGGCATGGTGCAATTGCACACTACTGCTGGCGTAAAAAGCCCGGTGGAAGTGTCAGCCGACATCTTGCGTACCCTGGCCCAGCGTGCCGAAGCCACATTGGGTGGCGAGCTGACCGGTGCCGTGATTACCGTACCGGCGTATTTTGACGACGCCCAGCGCCAGGCCACCAAGGATGCAGCGCGCCTTGCCGGTCTCACCGTATTGCGCCTGCTGAACGAACCCACTGCCGCTGCCATTGCCTACGGTCTGGACAATGCTGCAGAAGGCACTTACGTGGTGTACGACCTGGGTGGCGGTACTTTTGACATCTCCATCCTCAAACTCACCCGTGGGGTATTTGAAGTGCTGTCCACCAGTGGCGACTCCGCCCTGGGTGGCGATGACTTCGACCACCGCGTGTATTGCTGGATTCTGGAACAAGCCGACCTGCACGGCCTGTCCGCCCAGGATACCCGCCTCTTGCTCACCCGTGCCCGTGAAGCGAAAGAGGCACTTACCGAACACAGTGACACTCGCATCACCGCCATCCTGTCCGATGGCAATGCGGTAGACCTGACGCTGAATCAGGACACCTTCCGCCAGATCACCAAAACCCTGGTCGATAAGACCCTGCTACCGGTGCGCAAGGCCCTGCGCGATGCCGACATCAGCGCCGGCGACGTCAAGGGCGTGGTGATGGTGGGCGGTGCCACCCGCATGCCGCACATCCAGAAAGCCGTGGCCGATTTCTTCGGCCAGCCGCCGCTGACCAATCTGGACCCGGACAAGGTGGTGGCCATCGGTGCCGCAATTCAAGCCAATGTACTGGCCGGCAACAAGGGTGAAGACGAATGGCTGCTGCTGGACGTGATTCCGCTGTCGCTGGGCATCGAAACCATGGGCGGCCTGACGGAAAAGATCATCCCGCGCAACAGCACCATTCCGGTGGCGCGTGCGCAGGAATTCACCACTTTCAAGGATGGCCAGACTGCCATGTCCATCCACGTGCTACAGGGTGAGCGCGAACTGGTGGCCGACTGCCGCAGCCTGGCGCAATTCGTGCTGCGCGGCATTCCACCCATGGTGGCCGGTGCTGCCCGCATCCGCATTACCTTCCAGGTGGACGCCGACGGCCTGCTGGCGGTATCTGCCCGTGAAATGACCAGCGGCGTGGAAGCCAGTATCGAGGTGAAACCCTCTTATGGCTTGTCCGACGACGCCATCAGCCAGATGCTGAGCGACTCGCTGGCCCATGTGCAGGACGACATCGAAGCGCGCAAACTGCGCGAAGCCATTGTCGATGCCGACAGCCTGCGCGATGCCACCCTGGCTGCGCTGCGCATCGATGGCGACCTGCTCACGGCAGATGAAACCAGCGCCATCCAGCAGGTGTTGCAGCAACTGGAACAGGCCACGGCCAGCCAGACCACCCTGCAGGTCAACCAGGCCACCCATCGCCTGAACAAGGCCACCGAAGACTTTGCCGCCCGCCGCATGGATCGCAACATCCAGCGCGCACTCAAAGGCCAGAAAATTTCCGAGCTATAAGGACCCTCCATGCCACGCCTGATTGTGCTGCCCCACGCCGACCTCTGCCCCGAAGGCGCAGTGATCGACAACGCCGAAACCGGCAAAAACATCTGCGAGGTGTTGCTGGAACACGATATCGAAATCGAACATGCCTGCGAGCTGTCCTGTGCCTGCACCACCTGCCACTGCATTGTGCGCGAAGGCTTTGATTCGCTGAACGAAGCGGACGAACTGGAAGAAGACATGCTGGACAAGGCCTGGGGGCTGGAATCCCAGTCGCGCCTGTCCTGCCAGGCGGTGATCGGTGACGAAGACCTGGTGGTGGAGATTCCGCGCTACACCATCAATCACGCGCGCGAACACCATTAATTGCGTCTCCCGGCAGCGCGGCCCTGCTCGCCCGTGCGACATGCACTGCCACCAGACAACATCCTTCATGCAGAGCACGCCGTAAAATCCCGCTGGCCGGGTTTTATGCGCGGCTCCGGGACTCAGGAGAACGAGATGAAATGGACCGACGTTAACGACATCGCCATCGGGCTGGTGGAAAGCCATCCCGACATCGACCCCAAAACCGTGCGTTTTGTCGACCTGCACAACTGGGTGATTGCCCTGCCAGACTTCGACGACGACCACAGCCGTGGCGGCGAGCGGGTGCTGGAAGCCATCCAGCAAGCCTGGATAGACGAAGCAGAATAAGCACAGATTCGCCCCAAGCAACGCCCTGCCCAGCAGGGCGTTTTGCATTGCGCAAACACCCGTCCTAGCCGATGCAGCTGGCTGGCTGCCCATGACAGCCTGCTATAAGATGATTCATCCCCTACCCTGCCGCCGCCTCATCGCGGTGACATCATGGAGCCTACCCCATGTTTACCCTGATCATCGGCAACAAGAATCTGTCTTCCTGGTCGCTGCGCCCCTGGCTGGTGCTGAAAATGCTGAACGAGCCTTTCGAGGAAAAGCATATCGACCTCACCAGCAGCGACTGCAAGGAACGCCTCCTCGCCTGCAACCCGGCCGGCAAGGTGCCCTTGCTGATCGACCAGCAGCTGCGCATCGGCGACAGCCTGGCCATCTGCGAGTACCTGGCCGAATGCTTCCCCGCTGCCGGCCTGTGGCCGGACGATGCCGCCACCCGTGCCATCGCCCGGGCCGTCGTGGCAGAAATGCACGCCGGCTTTACCGCCCTGCGCAGCGAGTTGCCGATGAATGTCTGTGGCGACTACCCAGCCAGCACGCCAGGTGCCGCCGCCCAGGCCGACATTGCCCGCATCAGCAGCCTGTGGGAAAGCCTGCGTCAGCAACATCAGGGCAGCGGCCCCTTCCTGTTTGGCCAGTTCAGCATTGCCGACGCTTTTTTCGCGCCGGTGGTATGGCGCTTTCACAGCTACCACGTGGCACTCAGCGACCTTGCTGCAGCCTACGCCACCCACATGCGCCAACTCCCCGCCATGCAGGAATGGCTGGCCGCAGCGCAACAGGAAGAACAGGCGTCCGCCTCCAGCAAATAAATACCGCAATCCTGATGGAACAACGCGCCATAACTCATTAAAATGGCGCGTTTTTTTATGCGTTATTGCGTCAAGAGGCTTACAGCATGACTACCCCGTTCATTATCGGCGTTGCCGGCGGCAGCGGCAGCGGCAAGACCACGGTAACCGCCAAGGTGCTGGAAACCATCGGTCCCGACATGGCGGCCGTCATCGTGCAGGACTATTACTACCGGGATCAGGCCCACCTGACCTTCGAACAGCGCCTCGCCACCAATTACGACCACCCGCACGCCTTCGACTGGCCCTTGCTGATCGAGCATATCGAAGAGCTGCTGGCCGGCCGGCCTATCGACATGCCGGTCTACGACTTCACCAACCACACTCGCGCAACAGAAACCATTACGGTAAAGCCCGCCCCGGTCATCGTCATCGAAGGGCTGTTTCCGCTGTACGATGCCGCCCTGCGCGACATGATGTCGCTGAAGATCTTCGTGGATACCGACCCGGACGTGCGCTTCATCCGCCGCCTGCAACGCGATATCCGTGAACGCGGCCGCAGTGCCGACCATGTGATCGAACACTATCTGGCCACCGTGCGCCCCATGCACAACCAGTTCATCGAGCCGACCAAACGCTTTGCCGATGTGATACTGCCCCATGGTGCCAACGACCCGGCGGTGGACATCATCACCACTAAGGTCGCCAGCCTGATCAGCCACTAAGGCGACTCAGCCTCCAGACGGGCTGCCACCACAGCCCGTCGCCATACTTCCCCCTCCGCCTGACTGCAACGCCCAGCCGACACCCCACGGACAAATGCGTCATTTCCGCGGCTACCGCAGACTGACGGCCAAGCACAGCGGGCCTTCCTCCCCTGCCACCACGCTTGCCTGCCGCCTCTTGACAGGAAAATAGCCTCGTCTTTCCGCTGACTTAGCACATCCCGTCACTCCCCCTGCCTCACCCACTGTCCACAAGCAGCTGCCACCCCTGCCGTGAAGGGCGACACGGTACATCCTTTAGGCCAGATGCCAGCAGAACAGACTTGCCGGAAAGTCCGCCCTGATCGTGTCGCAATAATGCCGCACTCAACCTGACCTAAAGACAGGTGTTTCCTGACTTCTGTGAAATAAATTTTCAAAAATGATGAATTTATTTACGTTTTTTGATAATTTTTTTCAAAACAATCATGAGGAGATGGCCATGGCGAAACAGGAAGGCTCAGCGCAGACGCTGAACCGGGCGACCAAGGGACTGGGTAGCAGCCCCGCATCCTGCACCCTGCAGCAGGTAGCGGAACAGGGCTGGAACATCCTGCGCGAGGATGTCAGCCTGCCGGTGGCATTGCTGCGCCAGAGTCGTATCGAACACAATCTGCAATGGATGCAGCAGTTCATGCAGCGCTACGGTGTAGAACTGGCCCCTCATGGCAAAACCACCATGAGCCCGGCGCTGTTCCACATGCAGCTGGCGCATGGGGCCTGGGGCATCACCCTGGCCACTGCTCCGCAAGTGCATGCGGCCTATCTGCACGGTATCCGCCGCTTCCTGCTGGCCAACCAGCTGGTAGGCAAGGCCAATATGGCCATCATCTCCCGCCTGCAACAGCAAGACCCCGACTTCAGCTTCTGCTGCATTGTCGACTCTGCCGCCAATATTGATGCACTGGGCCAGTTCTTTGCCCAGAGCGGGCAGACATTGCGCATCCTGCTGGAATACGGCGTGGAAGGCGGCCGTACCGGTGTGCGTTCGCCCCAGCAGGAAAATGAAGTGCTGGCGGCCATTGCGCGCTGGCCACAATCGCTCAGCCTGATCGGGGTGGAAATCTACGAGGGGGTATTGCAGCAGGAAGAAGACATCCGCGCTTTCCTGCGCAGCGTGGTGGCCCGTACTCGCGAGCACGCCGCGCGCGGGCTGTTCCGCGAAGAGAAAATCCTGCTCAGCGGTGCCGGCTCCGCCTGGTACGACGTGGTGGCCGATGAATTCTCCGGCCTCGAACTGGGCCAGCCATTGCAGGTGCTGCTGCGCCCCGGCTGCTATCTCACCCACGATGTCGGCATCTATCTGCATGCCGAACAGCGCATCCAGAGCAATAACCCGGTGGCCCGCGAAATGGGCCGCAGCCTGCAGCCGGCCCTGCAATTGTGGGCGTATGTGCAATCCATCCCGGAAAGTGGCCGCGCCATCATCGCCCTGGGCAAGCGCGATGCCGCTTTCGATGCCGGCCTGCCGCAGGTGTCACTGCATTTCCGTCCCGGCAGCAGCACGACACCGCAGCCGGCTCCGGCTGACTGGATCGTCAGCACCATGATGGACCAGCACGCCTTCATGCGTACTCCGGCCGATGCCGACCTGCAAGTGGGCGACATGCTGGCCTTCGAAATATCCCATCCCTGCCTCACCTTCGACAAATGGCGTCAGCTGCTGCTGGTGGACGATGCCCTCAATGTCACCGGCGCGGTGGAAACCCTGTTTTAGACCAGAAGCACCACCAAGACCGCCCCTGCAACGTACGGGGGCGGCACCCTCCCCCCTACTACAAGGAGAACCCACATGACCCCAGTTCTGGGCAGCCAGCTGTTGCTGTATGCCGCCATCGCCATTATCGCGCTGGTGGTACTGATCGCCCGTTATCGCATCAACCCCTTTATCGTCCTGACGGTGGTTTCCATCGGCCTGGCCCTGGCCGCACAGATGCCGGCCAAGGACATCATGGCCGCCTATGAAACCGGGGTGGGCAAAACACTGGGCCATATCGCGCTGGTGGTGGCATTGGGCACCATGCTGGGCAAGATGATGGCCGAATCCGGTGGTGCCGAGCGCAT
Source organism: Aquitalea sp. FJL05 (assembly GCF_003852595.1). Classification (NCBI taxonomy): domain Bacteria; kingdom Pseudomonadati; phylum Pseudomonadota; class Betaproteobacteria; order Neisseriales; family Chromobacteriaceae; genus Aquitalea; species Aquitalea sp. FJL05. Next base: position 266,096 of record NZ_QAJS01000005.1, on the reverse strand, counting down.
TGCCCTGACGCTGATCGACAAGTTCGGCGAGAAGAACGCCCACTGGGCCATGGTGTGCATCGCCTTTGTCTGTGGCCTGCCGCTGTTTTTCGAAGTGGGCTTCGTACTGCTGATTCCGATTGCCTTTACCGTGGCCAAGCGCGCTGGCGTGTCCATGCTGCTGGTCGGCCTGCCCATGGTGGCCGGCCTGTCGGTGGTGCATGGGCTGGTGCCGCCGCATCCGGCTGCCATGCTGGCCGTGAACGAATATGGCGCCCAGGTGGGCAAGACCGTGTTCTACGCCATTATTGTCGGCGTGCCCACCGCCATCATCGCCGGTCCGCTTTTTGCCAAATTCATCGCACCGCGTATTGATCTGCCGGCGGAAAACCCGATTGCCAGCCAGTTTACCGAGCGTGAAACCGGCAAACGCGATTTGCCTAGTTTCGGCATCACCATCGCCACCATCCTGCTGCCGGTATTCCTGATGCTGCTGGGTGGCTGGGCCAATGTGCTGACCGACAAGGGCAGCGCCATGAACGGTCTGCTGCTGTTCATCGGCAACTCGGTGATCGCCCTGTTGATCGCCACCCTGGTCAGCTTCTGGACGCTGGGCCTGGCCCGTGGTTTCAGCCGCGACAATATCCTCAAGTTCACCAATGAGTGCCTGGCCCCCACCGCCGCCATTACCTTGCTGGTAGGCGCTGGCGGCGGTCTTAACCGCATCCTGATCGAAACCGGCGTCACCAAGGAAATCATTGCCCTGTCGGCAGAATTCCAGCTGTCGCCCCTGCTGCTGGGCTGGCTGCTGGCGGTGCTGATGCGGGTGGCCACCGGTTCGGCCACCGTCGCCATGACCACGGCCGCCGGCATTGTCGCGCCCATTGCCCTGGCCAGTGGCTATCCGCACCCGGAATTGCTGGTGCTGGCCACCGGTGCCGGTTCGCTGATTCTGTCGCACGTCAACGATGGCGGTTTCTGGCTGGTCAAGGAATACTTCAACATGACCGTTATCCAGACCCTGAAAACCTGGACTGTTCTGGAAACCCTGATCTCCGTCGTCGCCTTCCTGCTGACCCTGGGCCTGGCCCAACTGCTGTAAGTGCACGACCGCACCGAAAGAAAGCCCTAGCGTGGACATCCTGTATCTGATTCGCAGTCGTCTGGACCAGCTCAGCCCGACCCAGCTGAAAGTCGCCGAAGCCATTCTGGACGACGTCCGTTTTGCCGCCTCTGCCGGCATCGAGCAACTGGCGGCCAAGGCCGGAGTCAGCCCGGCGGCGATGTCGCGCTTTGCCAAGGCAATGGACTGCGATGACATCCGCACCCTGCGCATGCGGCTGGCACAGGCAGCCACGGTAGGGCAGCGCTTTCTGGACGGCAGCCCCGCACCGGCAGAGCCGGCCAGCTTTTTCGGCAACATCGTCGGCGATATCGAAAAGACCCTGCGTCGCCACCTGGCCGGTTTTGACGAGCAGCAGTTCAGCGCGGCCGTCGACCTGATCTGCCAGGCCGATCGCCTGATTGCTTTTGGCATGGGCGGTGGCTCCACCGTGTTCTCCGACGAACTGCAATTCCGCCTGGTCAGGCTGGGCCATGTGCTGACGGCCTATCACGACCCGGTGCTGATGCGCATTACCGCTGCCACGCTGGGGCCGCATGATCTGCTGATCGTGCTGTCTACCACCGGCATCACACCCGAACTGCTGGCAGCAGTGGACATCGCCCGTGGTTACGGTACCCGTCTGCTGGCGCTGACCCGGCCGGACAGCCCGCTGGCGCGCCGGGCCGATGTGGTGCTGCCGGTATTCCTGGACGAAACCGACTTCATCTACAAACCCACGGCAGCCCGTTACGGCATGCTGCTGGCGGTAGACATCCTCGCCACCGAACTGGCGCTGCGCCAGCCGGAGCACAGCCAGGAGCTGCTGCGCCGCGTCAAGCTGGCACTGGACGACTATCGCCATGGCGAAGACCGCCTGCCGCTTGGAGACTGAACCATGCACACCTACGACACCCTGATCCGCCGCGTCACTATTGTCGACGGCAGTGGCGCTGCGGCCTATGTGGCCGATGTCGGCATCCGCCAGCAGCGCATTGCCCTGCTCGGCGATGCAGGCGCGGCAACGGCCGAGCACACCATTGATGGCCAGGGTCTGACGCTGGCCCCCGGCTTTATCGATGTCCACACCCACGACGACACCATGGTGATCCGCCAGCCACAGATGCTGCCCAAGCTCAGCCAGGGTGTCACCACGGTGATTGTCGGCAATTGCGGTATCAGTGCCTCCCCAGTCAGCCTGCAAGGCGAACCGCCAGACCCGATGAACCTGCTGGGGCCAAAAGACGCCTTCCGCTACCCGCGCTTTGCCGACTACCGCACAGCCGTGGAACAGGCCGAACCGGCTGTCAATGTGGCCGCACTAGTGGGGCATACCGCATTGCGCAGCAATCATCTGGACCGGCTGGATCGTACTGCCACGCCCACTGAAATCAGCGCCATGCGCGCGCAACTGGCCGACAGCCTGCGCCATGGTGCGCTGGGCTTGAGCAGCGGACTGGCCTATGCCTCGGCCTTCAGTGCCGACAGCAGCGAAGTGGAACAACTGGCGGCCGAACTGAACAGCTGCGGCGGGATATACACCACGCATCTGCGCAGCGAATTCGAACCGGTGCTGGAAGCCATGGACGAAGCCTGGCGCGTGGGCCGTCATGCCAACAGCCCGGTCATCGTGTCGCACATGAAATGTGCCGGCAAAGGCAACTGGGGTCGTAGCCAACAGTTGCTGGCTTCGCTGGAACAGGCTGCCAGCCGGCAGCAGGTAGGCTGCGACTGCTACCCCTATTCGGCCAGCTCATCCACGCTCGACCTGAAACAGGTCACCGGAGATTTTGAAATCTTCATTACCTGGTCCACCCCGCACCCCGACATGGCCGGCCAGACGCTGCAGGCCATTGCCGAGCAATGGCAGCTGCCCCTGATGGATGCCGCCCGCAAGCTGCAACCTGCCGGCGCGGTGTACCACGGCATGGACCCGGCGGATGTGGAAAACATCCTGCGCCATCCGCTGACCATGGTCGGTTCGGACGGCCTGCCGGAAGACCCGCTGCCCCATCCACGGCTGTGGGGTGCTTTTCCCCGCGTACTGGGCTACTACTGCCGCGAACGCCAGCTGTTCAGCCTGGAAACCGCCGTGCACAAGATGACTGGCCTGTCCGCCAGCCGTTTTGCCCTGGATGAGCGCGGCCTGGTCCGCCCCGGCTACTGGGCCGATCTGGTGCTGTTCGACGCCGCCACCATTCATGACACCGCCAGCTTCCATGCCCCCATCCAGGCCGCAGCCGGCATTGCCGCGGTCTGGGTCAATGGCGTGCTCAGCTGGCAGGACAAGGCGGCCACCGGCGCACGTGCCGGCCGCTTTCTGCCGCGTACCCGCGACATCCGCAGCAGCTTTCCCGCCTTTACCCCTCTGACTTCTGACAAGGAAACCCGCTCATGAGCGATTTGAAACGATTTGGCATTGCCGGTGGTACCGGCGGCCAGCAAATGCCGTTTGCCCGTGCCGTACAGGCTGCCGATGGCTGGCTGTATGTCTCCGGCCAGACGCCGCTGGTCAATGGTGAAGTCATCGAAGGTGGCATCGTCACCCAGTCGCACCAGTGCATTCAAAACGTGATGGCCATTCTGGAAGAAGCCGGCTACGGCCCGGAACACGTGGTGCGCTGCGGCGTATGGCTGGACGACACCCGCGACTTTGCCTCGTTCAACCGCGTCTTCCTGCAATATTTTGGCGATCACCCCCCTGCCCGCGCCTGCGTGCAGTCCAGCATGGTGATCGACTGCAAGGTTGAAGTGGACTGCATCGCCTACAAAAAGCCCTAGCACCCTAACACCCTGGCCCCTCCCACGAGGGGCACTCCCCCCAAGTAGAAAGACCCAACCATGCATATAGCCTGCCTTGGTGAGGGCATGATCGAACTGAGCGGTCAGCCCCTGCAGCGCCGTTTTGGCGGAGACACGCTGAATACCGCCATCTACCTGGCCCGGCTGCTGGCCGCCAGCCCGCACGATGTCCGCTATCTGAGCGGCATGGGCAAGGACAACCTGAGTCGCCAGTTGCTGGCCGACTGGCAGGCAGAAGGCGTGGATGTCAGCCACATTGTCATCCAGCCCGGGAAACTGCCGGGTTTGTACATGGTGGAAACCGATGCCCAGGGCGAGCGCAGCTTTCTCTACTGGCGTAGCGATAGCGCCGCGCGGCATTACTTTGCCTCCGGCATCGATTTTGCCAGCCTGCTCAACCCCGCCCATCTGCATGCGCTATACCTTTCCGGCATCTCACTGGCCCTGTTCAACGAAGCCGAACGGCAACGGCTACTGGACGCGTTGCAGGTATTCAAACAGGCGGGCGGCAAGATTTGGTTTGACAACAACTTCCGTCCGTCGCTGTGGACTGCAGCTCAAGCCCGCGCCGGCCATGAAGCCATCCTGGCACTGGCCGATGTCGGCTTGCTGACGCTGGATGATGAAAGAGCCCTGTACGGCGATGAAGATGCCGAAGCCGTTGCCAGCCGCACACTGGCGCTGGGCTGTGCCGAAGTGGTGATCAAGCGCGGCGGCGAGCCCTGCCTGCTGGCCGGGGCAGGGCTACGCGAAGAAGTGTTCGCCACCGCCGTGCCCCGCGTTGTGGACACCACCGCCGCTGGCGACTCCTTTGCCGCAGGTTATCTGGCCAGCCGTACCCTGGGCTACAGCCCGTCGCAAGCCGCTGCCTATGCCCACCGGCTGTCGGCTGCGGTGATTGCCCATGCTGGGGCCATTATTCCGCCCACTGCAATGCCGCTACGCTAGCCACCCGTTTGCCTCTACCGGCCCGGATCACTTCATGGCGCTTGGCTGAAGTGAGCCGGGCTATTCTTTATGACGGGGAAAACAGATAAAGAAAATTCTTAATAAATTAAGAGAATTATCTGATGATCATGTTTATTGAAAATGAATAGTCTGCTCCCTGACTTCAGTATCAGCCAAGCAAGCCTGATCGACATCCTCGCCCTGCTAATGGAACACCGCCATGCACAAAACAATATTATTTCTTGCAGCCTTGCTGCTGGCCGCTTTCTGGCTTGGACCAATCCAAGCCCGCTGCGCACCATGGACAATCAGCTCCTCACCCGCAAACGGGGCCCTGTTCATGATTACGGATACCAAAAGCGGTATCGCCAGCAACCAACCCAACTTCACCGCCATCAGCGGCTGGTCCAGTAGCCGCCTGGTCTCCCCCCTAGGCATGTGTGATCTATACGGTGCATATTGGATTCAGGACGGGACAACATCCCCGCTGGGGCTGACCGCAAGCGGGATGAGTAGCGCAGTGGGAAACTATAACGAAAGCGGCGTCAACTATCCGGTTTACCCCAGCTCGGTACCGGGCATCGGTTTCATCATCAAACACAGCATCGTCAACCCGGCCAGCGCCACCGTTCCCGGCGGCAGTACCATCAGCTTCACACCGACACCCAGCCAGATGAGTTTCAATAGCTATATTGCCGGCAAGCTGATCAAAACCGGTGATATCGGCAATGTGAATGTCTCTGTCATTAGTCTGTCAGTCGCCTATACCCTAACCTATACCGGTCGTTTCCCTGCGGAGATCAGCACAGCCAGTAGCGGTGGCACAGGCACTGCCAGCGGTAACTACACCATCCAGAACGTCAGTTGCAGCGTCAACACCAGCTCCCTGCAAATCGCACTCGCGGGCGTCGCGCCGACAGACCTGCCCAGCCTCAACAGTACTGCCAAGCCGACGCCATTCAATCTGGGGCTGACTTGTCCAAGCAGCACCAGCATGGCGATTTACATGACGCTGACTGACAACAGCAATCCCGGCAATACCGGTAATCTGCTGAGTCTTAGCCCAGGCTCCAGTGCCAGCGGGGTCAACTTGCAGATTTTGCGCAATAGCGGCACCCCCACCCTGGTCAACTTTGGCCCGGACTCCAGCGTGGCGGGCAACCTCAACCAGTTGCTGATGGCAACCGGGGCCACCGGCAGCCAGTCCTTTCCCTTTCTGGTCCGTTACATCCGCACCGGTACGCTGACCGGCGGCTCCGTCAACGGCCTAGCCACCTTCACCATGAGCTATCAATAACAGGAGCTGCCGCTTGCAGTAAGCTGCATGCCGTAGTTGAAAATCAAAGAGGCCCTTATGGGCCTCTTGTACTGATACGGTTCAACTTGCCGGGGCTAACACTCAGCGCCGCTTCCACCACCAGCTGGTATCCGGCCTGGCATTACCCGGCGGCAACTCGGTATTGTTTATCGGCGTAGTCTGCCAGCCATTTTCGGCCAGCAGCCGCAGGGCATCGGCATGGCTACGCAGGAACAGTTCCTTGAAGCTGCCATCGCGCTCGGCCATTTTCAGGCCCTGCAGCACACGTCTGGCCAATGGCTTGTTTTCCTTGCTCACCCAGAAATAGACAGGAAAAGGGAAATAGACCGCCTTGCTTTTCTCCAGCGTCAGCCCTGGGTAGCGCGGCAGCTGTTCCTTCATTTCGCTGCCCACCTCGTTCAGCCCACGCGGAAAAGCATCGAAACGCCCGGCGGCCAGCATCTCGAACAGGCTTTCATAACCAATGGATGGCTGCACTTCGTAACCGTTGTTTTTCATGATGAGGTAATCAGCCCACTGGCTGTTGAGGCCCAGGCGGACGCCGGCACGGAATTGCTGTGGGGTCATGCCCTTGAAGATGGGCAGATCGTCCTTGCGCACAAAAAACACCCGGTAGCCAATGATGCCCTTGAGGATATCCATGCGTACCGGCTGCAGCAGCTGTTCCCGCTGCGCATTGGGCGCAAAGGCAAGCACGTCCACCTTCCCCGTACTCAGCAGCTGTTCCGCCCGCCATTGCGTTACCTTGTCATTCAGCGGCACCAACTCGTAGTGGTGGTGATCGACTTTTTCCACATGGTCCAGCGCCAGTTTGAGCAAGGCCCAGCGATAGGTATAGATGCTGCCACTGGGGTAATAACGAATGACGTTATCTGCCGCCTGGGCCGGTACGGCACCCAGCAGGCAGATTAGCGCCAGCAGCCGCTTACACCATGGGTGCTGGCAAGAGAGAAGCTTGGAAAGTCTGGATAATGGCATGTGTCCCGTCCTGTGCTGCCTTAGCTTACGCAGACAATATGAAAGTTCATTGATGTCTGCATAAGGGGCAGTCTGTCTCCCCAGCATACTGCAGCACAGGGGAATGACAAGTTTGATAAAGCGACGGAACTATGCGTAAAAGAGCGGGGGCGTAAAAGAGCCTAAGGATGATAAGACGCGGCCAGGACAGGATGCGCAGCCCGATGCCGCGGATCCCCTGCGCTCAGTGCTGCTCTGCGGGAAAGGACATTTTCTGTACCGCCAGGCAGGCCGCCGGGCGCAGCTCTGCGGCTTCCCCCTGCTCCACGGCCTGGGCCAGGCGCTGGCGCATGGCCGGCGCCCAGAAGCGCTGCAGATGGCTGGCTATTTCCGCCGCGGCTTCTTCCTCGCTGCAGTCAGCGCTGAAAAAATCGCTGATCTGATTGGCCATCTTCACCAGTTGTAGCGGGTTCATTGCACGCTCTCCCCACGACCCTGCCGCAGCAGTTCCTGTTGCTGACGGCTGAAGTGGCGGTAGCGCTGCTGCCATTCCGACGGCTGGTTGACCTTGATAATTTCCACGGCCGTGACCTTGTATTCCGGGCAGTTGGTCGCCCAGTCGGAATTATCGGTGGTGATGACATTGGCCCCGGATTCCGGGAAATGGAAGGTGGTGTACACCACCCCGGCGGCCACCCGTTCGCTTACCTTGGCGCGCAGCACGGTCTGGCCGGCACGGCTGGCCACGCCCACCCAGTCGCCATCGACAATGCCACGATTTTCCGCATCTGCCGGGTGAATCTCCAGCCGGTCTTCCTCGTGCCAGGCCACGCTTTCAGCATTAACATCAGCACAGCGATAGCCTACGTGGTAGTGAAAATTCTAATTAGTTCCTAGGGAAATTCCCATATGAAAAATCGTAAATCTATACTATTTTAAGTAATAACTGTTGCTGCTTTTAGACAACACGTAACTTTCCTGATACTCAATCAGAAAAAAATTAATCTAGACTGCGAAATTCTTAGAAATTATATGAAATCACAAAATAGAAAGGCGAAAATGAAATATATTAGACACACTCTTAACACACGAATAATCTACAATATAATATTCGCCATTATATTCATCACCACTTTCGGCATCAGCACTGCGCATGCCGACAATTCGAGCTACCCTAATTGTACCGGTGGCGGCACGCTCAACATAACATTGAATCTACCGGCCACGATCAATATTGCAACGCTACCTGCCAATACCCCCACGATCACACCGGTTACAGACTGGTTCAGTGTGAGCGCACTATCATATACTGGCTGCAAAGCAATATCAGGAAATAACATTAACTATCAGGCCACTCTTGCTGGAGGCGGCAGTACGAATCCAAGCTATAACGACAACGGCATGTCATATGACATCTACCCCTTTGTCAGCGGGATTGGGATAATCATGTCAGTACAAAATATAGAATCAGGAACCGGCCCAGTACCATTACGAAATGGATATACCAGAGTCAACTTACCCATAACAAATAACGGTAATTTTAATACCATATATCGCGCCCGACTCATCCGATACAACTTAACTACAAATAGTGGTGAAATTAATATCCCTCAGACATATCTGATCAATGGAGCAGATTGGATGTATAGTTACAACTCAACAACCGGTGCATTCTCACACGTCCAGAGATTATATACATCACCAACAACAATAAAGATACAGACCACCAGCTGCACTCTGAACACCAGCAATATTAATGTTCAACTCCCCAATATGCTGCCATCCCAATTCCCCAGTACTGGCACAACAAATGGTACTACACCATTCAACATATCGATCAACTGCCCCAGCCCCGTCAATACATATATGACAATAACGGACAACAGTGCACCTACTTCAACATCGGATATTATTTCTGCGACAAATGACTCTAGCGCCCAAGGCCTAGGTATTCAAATCAGGAAAAATGGCCTACCGATTTCACTCGGACCCGACAGCAGCATGGCAGGAAATACAAATCAATTCCTGATAGGGAATAATATGTCAGGTAATCAGATTATTCCGATGACTGCCAATTACATTCGGACATCAGACATTAATGTTGGAACAATCAGGGCCATTGCCACCTTCACCATGTCCTACCAGTGAAAAACAGTGTTGCATCAGGTGATGATATTCAATGTCTTGGGGATGTTCATGACAGCCTCTGCCGTCATGCCCCCTGAGATGTGTCATCTGCCCATTTGTCCATTGCTACTCATCCACTGGAAAGGATAATTTCTGTACCGCCAGGCAGGCCGCCGGACGCAGCTCTCCGGCTTCCCCCTGCTCCACGGCCTGCGCCAGGCGCTGGCGCATGGCTGGCGCCCAGAAGCGCTGCAGATGGCTGGCGATTTCCGCTGCGGCTTCTTCCTCACTGCAATCGGCGCTGAAAAAATCGCTGATCTGATTGGCCATCTTCACCAGTTGTAGCGGGTTCATTGCACGCTCTCCCCACGCCCCTGCCGCAGCAGTTCCTGTTGCTGACGGCTGAAGTGGCGGTAGCGCTGCTGCCATTCCGACGGCTGGTTGACCTTGATGATTTCCACTGCCGTCACCTTGTATTCCGGGCAGTTGGTCGCCCAGTCTGAATTATCCGTCGTGATGACATTGGCCCCGGACTCCGGGAAATGGAAGGTGGTGTACACCACCCCGGCGGCCACCCGCTCGCTTACCTTGGCGCGCAGCACGGTCTGGCCGGCACGGCTGGCCACACCCACCCAGTCGCCATCGACAATGCCACGATTTTCCGCATCTGCCGGGTGAATCTCCAGCCGGTCTTCCTCGTGCCAGGCCACGTTGTCGGTGCGGCGGGTCTGCGCGCCGACATTGTACTGGCTGAGAATGCGCCCGGTGGTGAGCAGCAGCGGGAAGCGGCCGTTGACGCGCTCTTCGGTGGGGACATAGCGGGTAATCATGAAGCGGCCCTTGCCGCGCACGAATTCGCCGATATGCATGGTGACCGTGCCGTCCGGCGCTGCCGCATTGCACGGCCATTGCAGGCTGCCGTGGCGCTCCAGCGCGGTATAGCTGACACCACTGAAGGTGGGCGTCAGGCGGGCGATTTCGTCCATGATTTGCGACGGATGAGTGTAGTCCATGGCATAACCCAGTGACTGGGCCAGCGCCACGGTGACTTCCCAGTCGGCCTTGCCGCCCAGCGAGTCCATCACCTTGCGCACGCGCGAGATGCGGCGTTCGGCATTGGTGAAGGTGCCGTCCTTTTCCAGGAAGGAGCTGCCCGGCAAAAACACATGGGCGAACTTGGCGGTTTCGTTAAGGAAAATATCCTGTACCACCACGCACTCCATGGCGGACAAGGCGGCGGTGACATGCTGGGTGTTGGGGTCGCTCTGCGCGATGTCCTCCCCCTGGCAGTACAGCGCCTTGAAGCTACCATCCAGCGCGGCCTCAAACATATTGGGAATGCGCAGGCCGGGCTCGTTGTGCAGCGACACGCCCCAGGCCTGTTCAAACTGGGCGCGCACCACGTCGTCCGACACATGGCGGTAGCCGGGGAATTCGTGCGGGAAGCTGCCCATATCGCAGGAGCCCTGCACATTGTTCTGGCCACGCAGCGGATTCACCCCCACACCTTCGCGGCCAATATTACCGGTAGCCATGGCCAGATTGGCAATCGCCATCACGGCGGTGCTGCCCTGGCTGTGTTCGGTGACGCCCAGGCCGTAATAGATGGCGGCATTGCCGGCGCTGGCATACAGACGGGCAGCGGCGCGGATGTCGTCTGCCGCCACGCCGCACACGTCGGCCATTGCCTCTGGTGCGTGTTCCGGCTGGGCGACAAAGTGCCGCCAGTGGCCAAAGGCTTCGCTATCGCAGCGGGCGGCGACAAAGTCTTCGTCCAGCAGCCCTTCGGTGATGATGACATGGGCCAGCGCATTGAGCATGGCCACATTGGTGCCGGGGCGCAGCGCCAGATGATGGGCGGCGCGGGCATGGATGGCGTCCACCAGGTCGATGCGGCGCGGGTCGATGACAATCAGCTGCGCGCCCTGACGCAGGCGGCGCTTGAGCTGAGAAGCAAACACCGGGTGAGCGTCGCTGGGGTTGGCCCCGATCACCAGCACCACATCGGCCTGCATCACCGAGTCGAAGCTCTGGGTACCGGCCGATTCACCCAGCGTCTGCTTCAGGCCATAGCCGGTGGGCGAATGGCAGACGCGGGCGCAGGTATCAACATTGTTGTTGCCAAAGGCGGCGCGCACCAGTTTTTGCACCAGATAGGTTTCTTCATTGGTGCAGCGGCTGGAGGTGATGCCACCCACCGCATCGCGGCCATATTTTTGCTGGATGCGGCGGAATTCGCTGGCGGCATGGTTCAGCGCCACTTCCCAGCTGACTTCCTGCCACGGCTCGTCGATGCTGCGGCGTATCATCGGCTTGGTGATGCGGTCCGGGTGGGTGGCATAGCCCCAGGCAAAACGGCCCTTGACGCAGGAATGGCCGTGATTGGCCTGGCCGTTCTTGTCCGGCACCATGCGCAGCAGCTGGTTGCCCTTGAGTTCGGCACGGAAGGAGCAGCCCACGCCGCAATAGGCACAGGTAGTGATGACGCTGCGTTCCGGCTGGCCCCACTGGATGACGCTCTTTTCCATCAGCGTGGCGGTGGGGCAGGCTTGTACGCAGGCCCCGCAGGACACACATTCCGAACCGAGAAAATCCGTCCCACCCGCCGGGCTGACGCGGGATTCAAAACCGCGGCCGGCAATGGTCAGCGCAAAAGTGCCCTGGGTTTCTTCACAGGCGCGCACGCAGCGGTTGCAGACGATGCACTTGGACGGGTCGTAATCAAAATAAGGGTTGGAAACGTCTTTCTGCTCCTGCAGATGGTTGGCCCCGTCCATACCGTAGCGCACTTCACGCAGGCCCACCTGCCCGGCCACGGTTTGCAGTTCGCAATTGCCATTGGCACTGCAGGTGAGGCAATCCAGCGGATGATCTGAGATATACAGCTCCATCACGCCCCGGCGCAGCTTGGCCAGCTTTTCACTCTGGGTGCGCACCACCATGCCGGGCGTGACCGGGGTGGTACAGGAGGCCGGATAGCCGCGATGGCCGTCGATTTCCACCATGCACATGCGACAGGAGCCGAATGGCTCCAGGCTGTCGGTGGCGCACAGCTTGGGAATGGCGGTATCCAGCAGCGCTGCCGCGTGCATCACCGAGCTGCCGGCTGGCACGCTGATGTTCTGACCGTCGATGGTGAGGGTGATGCTGGCCTCGCCGGGGCGTGCCGGCGTACCCATGTCCTTGTTGCAGGATGCACCTGCTCCGCATTGGCAGCTCATCGTGCTTTCTCCTGAGATTCCAGCCCAAAGTCGGCCGGGAAATGACGCATGGCACTTTGTACCGGGAAGGGGGTCATGCCGCCCAGCGCGCACAAGGAGCCGTATTGCATGGTGTCGCACAAATCATCCAGCAGTGCGCGCTGACGCTGGCGCTCGGCCGCATCTGGCGCGGCCAGCAGGCGCTCGATGACTTCCACCCCACGGGTGGAGCCGATACGGCAGGGCGTGCATTTGCCGCAGGACTCCTCGGCGCAGAACTGCATGGCAAAACGCGCCATCTGCCCCAGGTGCAGGCTGTCATCACACAGCACCGCACCACCATGACCCAGCATGGCACCGATGGCGGCCAGTGCTTCGTAATCCAGCGGGGTATCAAACTGCGAAGGTGGAATCCACGCGCCCAGCGGGCCGCCCAGCTGCACCGCTTTTACCTGCTTGCCGCTGGCGGTACCGCCGCCGTAATCAAACACCAGCTCGCGCAAGGTCAAACCAAATGCGCGCTCCACCAGCCCGCCACGCCGTACATTGCCGGCCAATTGGAAAGCCATGGTGCCCAGTGAGCGGCCCATGCCGAAATTGCGATACCAGGCGGCACCGCGTGACAGGATCAGCGGCACCGAGGCCAGCGACAGCACGTTGTGCACCAGCGTGGGCTGGCCGAACAAGCCGTGCAAGGCAGGTAGTGGCGGCTTGGCGCGCACCGTGCCACGACGGCCTTCCACCGATTCCAGCAGCGAGGTTTCCTCGCCGCAGATATAGGCCCCGGCACCTTCGCGCACTTCGATATCAAAATCATGGCCGCCGTGGGCGACATCCTCACCCAGATAGCCATGGGCGCGAGCAATATCTATGGCCTGACGCAGAACGGCAATGGCCGGCGCGTATTCGGAGCGCACATAGATATAGCCACGGCTAGCCCCCACCGCCAGCCCGGCAATGGTCATGCCTTCGATCAGCAGGAAGGGGTCGCCCTCCATCAGCATGCGGTCGGCAAAGCTGCCGGAATCACCCTCGTCGGCATTGCACACCACGTATTTTTGTTCGGCCTGGGCCTGACGCACGGTGCGCCACTTGATGCCGGCCGGGAAAGCCGCACCGCCACGGCCACGCAGGCCGGATTCCAGCACCTCGGCCACGATTTCGTCATGGCTCAGCCGCGCAGCGTGTTGCAGCCCCTGATAGCCGCCATGGGCCAGGTAGTGCTCCAGCGACAGCGGGCTGGTGATGCCGGCACGGGCAAACAGCAGGCGCTGCTGGCTTTTCAGATAGGGCAGCTGTTCCACCAGCCCCACCGACAGCAGATGTTCGCCATTGGCCGCCAAGTCCGCATCCAGCAGGCTGGCCACCTGCTCCGGGCTGACTTCGCGATAGCCGGCGCGGCCTTGCGGGGTGTCTACTTCCAGCAGAGGCTCCAGCCAGAACAGACCGCGCGAGCTGGTGCGGATGATGTTGATGTCGAGCTTGCGCCGCGCCGCTTCAGCGGCGAACTCGGCGGCGACGGCATCTGCGCCCACGGCGCAGGCCACCGAATCCATCGGGATATACAGGGTCAGCATTGCCCCTCCTTGCTACAGGATGCCAGCAGCGCGCTGAGTTTTTCCGGGGTGACGCGCGCATGCAGCTGGCCATCCAGCTGCAAGGCTGGCGCACAGGCACAGGCACCCAGGCAATAGACCGGGCGCAACTCAAGCTGGCCATCGGCAGTGTGGCCGTGGTCGTCCACGCCCAGTTGCGCGCGCAGCTGGGCCGCCAGCGCTTCCGAGCCCATGCTCTGGCAGGCCTCGGCACGGCACAGGCGCAGGCTGTGTGCCGCCGGCGGAGTGGTACGGAAATCGTGATAGAAGCTGATGACGCCTCGCACCTCGGCCTGACTCTGGTTCAGCGTGCGGGCGATGGCCGGCACGGCGTCGTCCGACACATGGCCGATGGCATCCTGTATGGCGTGCAGCAGCGGCAGCAGGGCACCGGGCAGATCCCGGTATTGCTGCAGCAGCTGGCTGAGAATCTCTTGTTCTTGGGTAGTCATGCTGTAGGGTCCTGCGCGTGAGCCTTGCTTGCGAACATGCTGTTTGACTGCCAGACGGCAAGATTGCGCCGTCCGGCAGCACACTGCAATGCCCAATTGGCGTTAAACGCCAGCCGGGCAGCTACTCCTTAATGGTGAGGCCAGGCTCAGGCGGCGCTGAGCAATTGCAGATGCGGATCGATGACGAATTTCTTCGGTGCACCGCCATCAAAAGCCGCGTAGCCCTGCGGGGCCTGATCCAGCGTGATCAGCTCCACACCCACCACTTCGGCGATATTGATGCGATCCCACAGAATGGCCTGCATCAGCGCACGGTTGTACTTCATCACCGGGGTCTGGCCGGTAAAGAAAGTATGCGACTTGGCCCAGCCCAGACCCAGCCGCACCGACAGGCTGCCACGGCGGGCAGCTTCGTCTTTCGCACCCGGATCATCGGTGACATAGAGGCCGGGAATACCGATGCGGCCGGCTTCACGGGTGACTTCCATCAGCGAATTGAGCACGGTGGCCGGGGCCTCGTGCTGCGAACCGGCATGGCCATGGCCACGCGCTTCGAAACCGACAGCATCGATGGCACAGTCAACTTCCGGCACCCCGAGAATGGCGGCAATCTGCTCGGCCAGCGTGGCGTCCTGCGACAGGTCGGCCGTTTCAAAGCCCACCGCCCGCGCATGCACCAGCCGCGCCGGGTTCACATCCCCCACAATCACCACCGCCGCACCCAGCAAACGGGCGGAAGCCGCCGCCGCCAGCCCCACCGGACCGGCTCCGGCCACATACACCGTGCTGCCGGGGCCGACACCCGCCGACACCGCACCGTGATAACCGGTAGGCAGAATGTCGGACAAGCAGGTGAGATCGCGAATCTTGGCCATGGCCTGATCGCGGTCGGGGAATTTCAGCAGATTGAAGTCGGCATACGGCACCATCACGTACTCGGCCTGGCCTCCCACCCAGCCGCCCATGTCGACATAGCCATAAGCACCACCGGCGCGGGACGGGTTTACCGACAGGCACACGCCGGTATTCTGCTCCTTGCAGCAGCGGCAGCGACCGCAAGCCACGTTGAACGGCACCGACACGATGTCGCCCTTGTGCAGGGTTTCCACATCGCTGCCCAGTTCGATCACCTCGCCGGTGATTTCATGGCCCAGCACCAGGCCGGAAGGCGCGGTGGTACGGCCGCGCACCATATGCTGGTCCGAACCGCAGATATTGGTGCTCAGCACTTTCAGAATCACCCCGTGGCCCAGTTTGCGCCCCAGGGGTGATACCAGTTCCGGAAAGGGGATGTGCTGCACTTCCACCTGGCCAGGCCCTACATAAACGACTCCGCGGTTTCCCGTCATTGTTGTCTCCTCACTGCTACCACATCGGAGCGCACCCCGCTCCGGGGGAGGTATTGGCAACAGCGGCCAGCACCCACCCTACGGTAAAGGCGCACACGCGGCAGGACTTGAACAAATACGACAGCTTTGCAATGGATAACGTCTGATTGCTTCCGCCGCCAGTACGGCAAAAAACCTGTGTAATCATGGGGTTTTATGCACAGAACCGGCAGCAGCCGAATGCCGCAATGCACAAGACCCCGACTGATGTCGGGACACGCCTGAACGCGGGACTTGCTAAGGTCAAATTGCTCAGACAGGCAGGTGCTTCATACCTCACCTCGGCCATCGCAATACGTTTATCTCGCAGTAACGACCAAACCATTTAAACATCTGGCATCCGCTCACGCGGATGATGATTGACATGCCGCTTCCGCGCGGCAGACGGGAAAGGGATCTTTGCTTGGCCAAAGATCCCTTTCATCCCTAAAAGCCACCCAGCAAGCATGGCCTGCGGCTGCCCGCCAGGACCCGTCCGGTGCGAGGCGCGCCTGAATGTAACGCGGCGCGCATTTTGGCACCAGTTCGCGCTAGTTTTGGCACCGCAGCCTAACACCAAGCCGCACCGGATTTGCACTTTAATTGTCACTAGCCCCGCCTTAATGCGGGGCTTTGACTTTGGGGCTAGAACAGGCTCCCCAGCTCCTCCGGTTCCCAGTTCGTAATCACCAGCTCCCAACTGGTTTCCGGTCCGCCATGAGTGTTGGCAGTGCTGTACTTGATGTCTACCCCCTCCATTCAGAAGCCAGCAAAGGTTGCTCTAACACCCTCCAGGCCGCTGCCTCTCCACTGCTCTATCTATGGCTTCGGTAACGGCCCTCCCTCGTCCGGCTCAATGCTGCGATCGCAGTGCCCCGGATCGACCCTATCCAGCAGTCGGCATAGCAGGCAGTAGCGCCAGATGCCGCGCTTGGCTCCTTTGCCCGCCCGTGAGCTAATGGTCTCGTCCTCACTACCTCCAATAGCGGCATTCAGCGTCTGGTCAGCCCCGACAAACACTCGCACCGCACGACGGTTACCGGCGAGCAGTTGCAGTAGCGACATGGCCAAAGCCAGAGCCACCGCCAGCAGCGAGGCAAGCCATAGACCAAGCAGGATCAAGCGGTGGGCCATTGCACTGCCTCCATCTGCGCCACTGCATCCTTGGCGCTCAAATCGATAGCCAACAGTGCATCCTCCATCGCCTGGCGCTGACCGATGATTTGGCCACTGGCGCGCGCGTAAGCATTTGCCTTGGCGTGCACCCGCATGGCCAGATCCCCCACGCTCAGGCCGCGCGCGGTGGCGATAGCCGACAGTAGCGGCGTGGGTGCATCGGGATTAGCCGCCAGCGCGTCGGCTTCCTTAGTCTGCTGACTCCAGCTTTGCACCTCTCCTTCAGGGTAGTTGGCAGACAAGGTGGCCAAAAGTTTGGCCGCATGGGCGTTGATTTCACCAAGGTGGCTAGTGTGCAGGTTGATCAAACGCTGGCCTATGCGACCGGGTAATGCGGCATTCAACTCGTCATCGGTCGCGTAATGGTCGAAAACCACCTCGCCGTCCTGAGCCTGATAATCCAGATCAACAGCTCGCATGGATTGGCCGTCGTTGCTGTAGCAGTAACTCATTAGATGCTGTCCTCCCAACCGAGGCATTGGATGTACCCACCGGAGCCATATGATGCCCAGTAGATATTCAAGGATTCGAGAGCAAACTCGACCGTCACTCGCACAGCTGTATACGGACCGCCCGCTACGTTGTTATCAAGAGGTGGCGCGGTTTGTGAGCCAGATGCACCATATGCGACGTTTGGACCGCATATAACCGGCTGGTTACCAGTGACGCTACCGCCAGAGACCTGAATACGAGATGCAGTAGTCGGCACAAAGTTAGCTGTGGCGATGCCTACATAGGTTGGAGTTGAGACGCTACCGGCAGTACCGCTCGCCATCAGCGGTAATGCAGCTACGTTAGTGCCCAAGGCAACGACATATTGTGAGCGTCGATCAATCTGCAGCGTGTACATCAGGATCTTGTTCGCATCCGTGCGTACCGAACCTGTCCGTGCAAACATCGTGTACCCAGCCGGCAGTGTTGGGGCAGAAAGAGACAACGAGTAGAGCTTGGCCGTAGTAGCAATCGTCGGGTTGTAGATGACAAACTCGTAGTACCAGGTACTCGCCGCCAGCACACCAGTATCGAGTCCGTTGGCACCGACCGTGCCGATGTTGCCGGTCACGCTGACATTGAGCAGCGTCTTGTAGCTGGCCCCGTCCGTCACCGTCACCGCATCTGCTGATGTCGTGCGGTTGTTGAGGGTATAGGCCGTAAGCGCAACCCCTGCAGCTGACGCTGTCGCGTTGGCCGAGAGTGTCAGCGTGGTTCCATTGATCGCCGTGATATACGTACCGGCCGGAATGCCCGCGCCTGTGATATAGGTGCCATTCGCAATCAGCCCAGCGGTGGTACTGGCGGCGGTGAGTTGATTACTTCCGCTAGTTGTAGTGCCGATCAGGCTAATGGGTGCGACGGATGCGGACTTCAGGGCTTTGCGTGCTGCCGGTACCGGGAGCGAAGCTGCGGGTTCTGAGCGCCAACGAAGCCTACGATCCGTTTGAGATAGACATGAACAGCCCTGACGTTGATTTTTCAGTAATCGGTCGTGTTGTCTGGTTTGGGCGTCAGATCTAATGGCTGTTAATTCTTACTAAGCTCATCGCGTTTACTGCTACTTCGGTGCCAAAACGCTGCTAATTTTTTGCCATTTACTCGCAATCGCTGCCAAAAATTTTGCAAGCCGTTTTGGCTGCTATCTTGGCTGAAAAGCCCACAGCATAAGGCTTTCCGCCGGTCGCACCTCTCCGCTCCCTGGTGACAAACTAACTACCACCCCACACTGAACTCGCGATTTGCTAACGTCAAATCGCTCAAACAAAGCAGGCGCTTAACACCTCGCCCCAGCCACCCGTCGGCATGCTTGACGGGGAAAAGGGTGGCACCGGTACGATGGAAAATTTGGGGTAGCGTAAGATACTTCGAGTACTACCAAGGTAGGAAAAGGTTCGGTAGACCGCGATCCCTCAGGGTTACCAAATCGGTTCCAACCCACCGGCATTTGAGCCGATCCCTATAACAGTAAGTACCATCTGTTATTCCCCACAGAAATATGACACTATTGATATAATCAAAAAAACAACACAAAGCCATATTAAATTATCTCTAATATTTTTAATTTTTTTCAATTCTGGATTTGCATTTATTAAATTATCAGTATAGCCAAAATCAAATATTGACCTCCCTTCTTTCTTCAACCCATATCTATATTTTGCATGATAATAGTGTGCCACAACAAGGAAGAGCACCATGAGTACTCTTGATACATTGTAGATCAATGAAGCCATTCAGCTACCTCTGCCATTTATTGATAATATTGTTTTGGGTTGATTAGGGAAACAACCAACCAAAATTCATGACACCTCTTAACTATGATAACTTGCAGAGTGTGCAGGAAAATTTCAATCAGTATTTTTTATACTACTAATGCGGTTTCGAAAATAAATCTATCCTTAGAAATTAACTTATGGTTTGTTGTGCGTAGCGCATGCGGCCTGATTTTTACTGGGCAGTGATTAACTAATCAGAAGGACGCTAATGACATGGATACATTATGATTTTACTATCGCTTCCTTAAACTCTCCTGTCCATATTCCATCAGTGAACTCAGGAAATACTCCGCCACACGCCGCTTACCGGTTTTCACTTCCACTGAAACCTCCATCCCTGGCGAGAGACGACGGCCATTGCCTGGCTTGGGATAGTAGGGTTCGAGAGCAGCTTCGAGCTTGTTCCAGGGCATGACCTTGTCCATTTCGGTCAGGAAGATTTCCCGGCGGGTCTGCTTTTTTTTGGTGGACTGTTCGAGATCAGTGAAGCTCAGCTGCTTGCTCATCGCCATTCCTCGGTGCGGTGGGATGATGAATTTTAACGGTAAGGCAGGGACTTGTTCAGACCTTACCTAGCTGAACCCCTTCACAGCGCCCCATCCTGGGCGCTTTTCTTTTCTGGCCGATTGGTTTTGATTTATATTGCGAATCCGCTCACGCGGATGATGGTTTGCACTTTCCTTCTGGCAAGCGCGATGTTGTGCCAACAATTTAAAAGCCCCGACCTCAGTCGGGGCCTTGCACTGGCGGATGGACTGATGAAAATCAGTGACCCAGTGCCTTGCTCACCGCAGCCAGGCCAGGCTTGCCATCCAGCGTGGTGACACCAGCCAGCCAGGTTTTCAGGATGTCCGGGTTCTTTTTCAGGTAGTCACGCGCCGCAACTTCCGGCTTGACCTTGTCCATGATCGGGCCCATCACACGGTTTTCGATGGTGGTGGTGAAATGCAGGTTATGCAGCAGTTTGCCCACATTCGGACAGCGGGTTTCGTAATCCGGGCTGATGGCGGTGAATACCTTGGCCTCGCCCAGATTGGGGCCGAACACCTCGTCGCCACCGGTCAGGTAGGCCATCTTGTACTTCACGTTCATCGGATGCGGCTCCCAGCCCAGGAACACCACCCACTTTTTCTGGCGGATGGAACGCTCCACCTCGGCCAGCATGCCGGCTTCGCTGGACTCCACCATTTTGAAGCCAGCCAGGCTGAACTGGTTTTTCTTGATCATGCCGTCGATCAGCAGGTTGCCGTCGTTACCCGGCTCGATGCCGTAGATCTTGCCACCCAGCTTGTCCTTGAACTTGGCAATGTCCTTGAAATCCTTCAGACCGCCAGCCGCCACGTAGTCCGGCACCGCCAGGGTGTATTTGGCCCCCACCAGATTGGGGGTATCCAGCACCTTGATCTGGCCGGCCTTGACGAAGGGCTCGATCACCGGGGTCATGGACGGGTTCCAGTAGCCCAGGAACACGTCGATCTGCTTGCTCTTGATACCGGAAAAGGTAATCGGCACCGAGGCAATGGTGGTGGTGGGCTTGTAGCCCAGCCCTTCCAGTACCACGCTGGCCATGCCGGTGGTGGCGGCGATATCGGTCCAGCCCACGTCGGCAAAGCGTACTTTCTGGCATTGCGCCGGATCATTGGCCAGCGCGCTGCCAGCGATGGCCAGCAGGGCTGTGCCCAGCATCATGTTACGAATATTCATTACACCACTCCCGTATAAGTATTTTGATAAACCCAGCGACAGGATTGCCTCGGCGTACAGCATGGACATGCGGCCACGCAGCTTGGGCATGGAACCGACACCTGCCAAGAGTGCCACGCAGGCGCAGCGGGACTTGCGCCAGCACGACCGCCACTTGCATGAATACGCCGTAGAAAAAAAGCCAGCCCTGCAAGGAGTAACAGAGCTGGCTGCGACCACAAGCTGCCGGTTTTGCCGCCCGGCGGCTCAGGCGATGACGGCGGAGTCCACCAGATACTGCTGGCGCTCACGGCTGGGCGGGTAGCCGAACAGACCGCGATAGGATTTGGAAAAGTGCGAGGAGGACAAAAAGCCACAGGCCACGGTGACTTCCATCACGCTCATATTGGTTTGCAGCAACAGTTCTCGCGCGCGGCGCAGGCGCAAATCCAGGTAGTACTGCGCCGGTGTGGTATTGAGATAGCGCTTGAACAGGCGCTCCAGGTGGCGCAAGGACACGCCCAGTTCGTCGGCCAGGTTTTCCAGCGAACGCGGATTTTCGATATTGCTTTCCATCGACAGCGCGGCGTCCACCAGCGTTTCATGGCCGGTGCCAATGCGCGCCAACAGCGGAATATGCTGGCGGTCGCCATTGTCGCGCAGGCGGTCGACGATGAACTGCTCGGACACATCCGCCGCCAGGCTCTTGCCGCCCTTGTGGCGGATCAGGTGACACATGAAATCCAGCGGCGCAGTGCCGCCACTACAGGTAAAGCGATCGCGGTCCAGCACGAACAGATCGGAAGTGAACTTGGTCTTGGGGAATTCCTCGCTGATGGACAGCAGGTTTTCCCAGTGGATGGCACAGCGGTAGCCATTGAGCACCCCGGCCTTGGCCAGGGCGAAGGTGCCGGTACAGATGGCCCCCAGCGGCACACCCTGTGCCGCAAAACGGCGGATGACGGAAACAACCTTGTCGTCCACCGCTTCGCGCACCTGCCAGCCGCCACAGACAATCAGCATGTCGTACTGCTGCGGGGCTTCGGGGGCGGTGATGGGGGAGAGTTCCAGGCCATTGCTGGCGGCTACCGGCTGACCATCGGCCGACAGCAGGCTCCAGCGATACAACTTCTTGCGTGACAGATAATTGGCCATGCGCAGCGGCTCCACAGCATTGGAGAAGGCGATCATGGAAAACCTGTCGAGCAAGAGGAAACCAATATGCGACAACGATGCGATTTGTTGCGGACCCATGGTGACCTCGGCATGTGATGTGTGATGAATGGTTTTTGTGTTGTCATTCCCAGGCCGGACAGGGTCTGCCCGCCGGCCTGTTTGCTGCCACAGGGTCTAGCTGCCCTGCTCGGCGGCGCGCGTGGTGGGCGTGTGGCCGAAACTCTCGGTAATGCGGTCCAGAATGATGGCCAGCAGCACCACCGCCAGCCCGCTTTCAAAACCCAGGCCCACGTCCAGCCGCTGAATACTGGCCAGCACATCGTTACCCAGGCCGCCCGCCCCCACCATGGAGGCAATGATCACCATCGACAGCGCCATCATGATGGTCTGGTTGACCCCGGCCATGATGGAAGGCAGGGCAATGGGCAGCTGCACCTTGAACAACAGCTGCCAGGAAGTACAGCCAAAGGCATGACCGGCTTCCACCTGCTCCTTGTTCACCATGCGGATACCCAGGCTGGTCAGGCGCACGGCGGGCGGCACGGCAAACACCACCGTGGCCAGAATGCCGGGCACGCGTCCCAGGCCAAAGAACATGGCGGCCGGAATCAGGTAAACAAAGGCCGGCATGGTCTGCATGAAGTCCAGCACCGGGCGTACCAGCATGCCCACCAGCTTGTTGCGTGCACACCAGATGCCTACCGGCACCCCCAGCATCAGGCTGACACAGGTGGCGGACAGCGTCAGTGCCAGCGTGGCGATGGTCTGGCCCCAGAAGCCGGTGGCCCAGATCAGCCCCAGCGCGGCACAGACGAACAGGGCGAACTTCCAGCCCAGCCGCCAGAAACCGACCCCGGCAAAAATCGCCCCCATCGCCACCGGCGGAATGCCCAGCAACAGGAATTCCACCATGGTGGCAAACCAGTCGATGGTGTTGCCGATGGCGTCGAAGGCACCGGCGTTGTGGTCCAGCATGAAATGAATGATCTGGTTGACCCAGTCGCCAATCGGCAACATGTCTTGTGTACTGATCTCAGCCATGGCGGCTTGCTCCTCTGGTGCTGCGTACTCGCGGCCCCGGCGCTTGGCACCGTGCCGACGGGCTCTGCCTGTTGTCGGGGGTTCAATGCGTGGCGGTGCTTTGCAGGCGGTGCTGGGAAATCTTGCTCAGTACGCTGCTGGGCGTGATCAGCCCCAGGCACTGGCCCTGATCGTCGCGTACCTGCAAGGGTTCGCTCTGCCCCAGCAACTGCTGCAGTACATCGGGCAGGCTGCAGGACGGCGGCACATGCAGACCAGGCCGGCCGGAGTGCGGCGGATTGGCTACTTCGATCAGGTCCTTGGCTTGCAGATAGCGCGAGGTGTCCACGCTCTTGAAGAAGTTGCGCACATAGTCGTCCGCCGGGTTTTCGATGATTTGCTGCGGCGTGCCCACCTGCACCAGCCGTCCGCCTTCCATGATGGCGATGCGGGTGCCGATGCGCAGGGCTTCTTCCAGATCGTGCGACACAAAGAAGATAGTGCGGCGCTGTTCGCGCTGCAGGTCGAGCAGAATGTCCTGCATTTCCGAGCGCTTGAGCGGGTCCAGCGCCGAGAAAGCCTCATCCATCAGCATCAGCGACGGATTGACCGCCAGTGCCCGCACCAGGCCAACCCGCTGCTGCATGCCGCCGGACAACTCGTGCGGATACTTGTGGGCAAACGGTGCCAGGCCCACTTGCTCCAGCACCTCCATGCCACGCGCTTCGCGGGTTTTGCGGTCTACGCCGGAAATCTCCAGGCCGAAAGCCGCGTTATCCAGTACCGAGCGGTGCGGCATCAGGGCAAAGCTCTGAAACACCATGCTCATGTCGCGCCGGCGCAGCTCCACCATCTGCTTGGGCGTGAGCTTGGTGATGTCCTGCCCGTCCAGAATGATCTGGCCGTCGGTCGGGTCCATCAGGCGGTTGATCAGACGGATCAAGGTAGATTTGCCGGAGCCGGACAGGCCCATCAGCACGAATATCTCGCCCTCTTCCACTGCAAACGACACGTCGTTGACCCCCACGACGCTGCCGGTTTTCTTGAAAATCTCATCCTTGTGCTCGCCGGACTTCAGCATGCGCATGACGTCCGCGGACTTCCCTCCGAATACCTTGTAGAGGTTCTTCACCACTATCTTGGCCGACTGCATTGTCTCTTCTCCTTCGTAGCGATCGCACGCTGGCCCTGCCCTGCCGCCTGCTCCATTCACCGCTGTCCGGGGTAGTGGAATCTTGTGCGACAGGAAGTCATCCATCGTGTCCGGCACGGCAGCGCTGCTGCCGGCCAGTACTGTGGTCTACCCGGATGCGTCGTGCCTTGCTCCGGGCCATCTCATACATGCGTGCCAGGCTGGCCTGGCAGACCGGTGTGCGCTGCAGCGCCCTTATTGCACGCTGCGTCCGGCGCCCCCGGCCTGTCGTCTATTCCCCATGGCCGTCACCCGTGCGGCAGGCGCTGCCGAGAGCGGGCGAAACGCGGCGAGCAGATGCCTGGCACCAGCCAGCAAGGCATCACTGCCGCAGCAGACGATTTCGAAGAATATTTAATGTAAATCAAGGCTCACCTTAGGGAGTTAGTGCTATTCAAAATAACCGCATTCCGACATCAAGCTGTCTTGAAACGACATGAGGTCGAAAAATGACAATTCTTTATCCCCGCTAGCAAAATCAGGCCCTTAGCCGCCCCCGGATGAGCATCAAGCACTACGGATAGCTGTCGTAAAAAAACAGCAACATTGCTTTTCCCGCCACCCATCAGCCAGTGATTTTCACTGCCGCAATGCAGCAAACACCCCGAATTGGCGAACTGACCCGCTAAAAGGTGATTAGCGCTGCTGACAAAACCGCGCAAAGCACCCAGGCCAAGACGCGCCGACGCAGACAGTGCAAGTGCTGCGGCAAGCAGGCACAAGGCAGCAGCAGCATGCTGCCAATGGGTCATAGCAAGAAAAATGCCTGCTATCGGAATGACAGACAGGCATCAAGGGAGCCACACGGCGAACCTGCCGGGGGAGCAGGCCCAGGGGAAATTCAGCGATCCACCACCAGATCGGTCAGCGGCTTGCTGCAGCAAGGCAGGAAAAAGCCCTGATCGACCTCGCGCTGGCGAATGCCGCCTTCGTGCTGCATGTCCACCTTGCCTTCCAGCAGTCTGGTCTTGCAGGTGCCACACACGCCACGGGTGCAGGACGCCGGCAGGCGCATGCCCTTGGCCAGCGCGGCGGCCAGCACGGTCTGTCCTGGTGCCACCGACAAATCGTCACCCATCTTGGCAAAGTGCACATTGAAGCCGCCGCCTTCGCAACTGGCTGATATTTCGTCTACCACGGTGTCCGGCGGCGCGGCACTCAGCTCGGCAAAATTGAAGCTTTCCTCGTGGTAGTGCTGCATGTCGAAGCCGCAGTCCTGCAGCATCTGCCGCACCGACGCCATATACGGTGCAGGGCCGCAGCAGAATACCTGCCGCGCCATCAGGTCAGGCACCATGTGCAGCAGCCGTGCGGCATCCAGCCGGCCGGTAAAGCCCGGCCATTCCGGCTCGCCCTGGCGGTTTTCACAGACAATCGCCTGGCTGAAGGTGGGGTGGCTGCTCGCAAGCTGGGCCAGCTCCTTGCGGAAGATGATGTCGCGTGGCGAGCGGGCACTGTGCACGAACACGATATCCGCGCCGCTGGCCAGATCGGTCAGGGTACGGGTCATGGCCATCAGCGGGGTAATGCCGCTGCCGGCCGACAGAAACAGATAGGGTGAACTGGCATGGCGCACATAGCTGAACTCGCCAGACGGCCCCAGCACATTCAGCTGCATGCCCGGCCGCAGGTTGTCATGCAGCCAGCCAGACACCACGCCGCCGGGAATGCGCTTGACGGTGATGCTGACCCGGTCCGGCCGGGTGGGCGCGGAAGACAGGGTATAGCAGCGGTTGATGTTTTCGCCGTCGATCTCCAGCTCCAGCGTGATGAACTGACCCGGCTGGTAATGAAAGCGGCGCGGCGGATCGGCACGGAACACGAAGGTTTTGACATCGTGAGTTTCTTCCCGCACCTGCACGCACTGCAGCGTGCTGTCTTCGTCGGGATTCCACAGCGGCAGATCGGCCGGCTGCGGATGGTAGTCCGGGCTGCTGGGTATGCTTGCGCTGGTCATGGCGATTCCTTTGCAGACTGGCTGATCGCCCGTTGGCGGGCTGTTGCTATGGTGAATACGGCAGGCCAGGCAGGCCTGCCGCGCTACTGCCTCAATCAGGGTTCATCGCCTGCTGCACCCGCAATCTGCAGCAGCAGAGCTGCAGAGTGTGGGCTTAAGCCTGCTCCAGCCCGGCTTCCAGGCGGCCGACATACCAGCTGGTGAATTTCTCCACCAACTCTTCGGTATAGGGCGAGTACGGGCCAGGACGGTAAGCCGAGCTATTGACGCCCACTTGTGACTCTTCCACCAGATGGCGGTCCTGGCCGTTGGTGGCGTTCCACACGCGGGTCAGGTTGACCACGTCGTAATCCACGCCTTCCACCGCATCCTTGTGCACCAGCCACTTGGTACGTACCAGGGTGGTGTCCGGGCTCAGCGGCAGCACGGTAAAGGTGACGATGTGGTCGGCCATGAAATGGTGCCAGGAGTTGGGTTGGGTCCAGAACGACAGGCCACCGGCATCGGCATCCTGGATATCCCCCAGCAGCTTTTTACAGGCCGAGCCGGTGTCCATGGTCTGCGACTGACCTTTGCGGTCCAGCGGCATGCGCATGGTGCGGAAGCCGGAGACATCGGACAGCTTTTCGATTTCGGCCGACGGCAGGCCACAGGACTCCCAGCGGGCGTGGCTGTCCTGGACGATGTTTTCGTAATTGGCCAGGCCCGCTGCCAGCTCGGCCTTGGGCGCAAAGCCGTAGCTGTAGGCATATAGCGAGATGGTCAGCTCGGGATGGTTGCCAGTGCAGTGGTAGCACTCGCGGTTGTTCTCCATCGTCAGCTTCCAGTTGCCGGCCTCGATGATGTCAATCTGCGCGGCAACCTTGGTGTTTTCGATCTGGTGCGGGGCGATATAAGGGCCCATCTGCTCCAGCATCTGGTCGATGTCGGCCGGCGGCTCGTCGGCCAGACAGACAAATAACAGCCCTTCCAGATTTTTCAGATGCACCGGCTTCAGGCTGTGGTGCGACAGGTCGAAACCTTCCGGCATGTGGTCGGCAAAAATCAGCTTGCCGGCCAGGTTGTAAGTCCACTGGTGATAGGGGCAGACCAGATTGCCCACCGAGCCTTTTTCATCGGCACACAGACGTGAACCGCGATGGCGGCAGACATTGTGGAAAGCCTTGATCTGCATGTCGTCGTCACGCAGGATCAGGATGGGTTCCTTGCCGATTTCCACGGTGACATAGTCGCCCGGCTCGGGGATTTCCGCCGCCACCGCCACGTAGATCCAGTGGCGCTGGAAGATGTATTTGAGGTCGGCCTCGAACACTTCCTGCGAATTGTAAAACGGCGCTTCCAGGCTGTGGCCCGGCTGGCGGCGGGCGACCAGCTCGCGCAGTTTGTGCACCGGCTGGAAGGTAATGGCGCTCTGTTGCATTTCACTCATCTCCAAACAAGTCTTGGTTTGCATCCTGCGAGCCGGTGGGTGGGGTGCTGGTCGGATGCTGCGTGGTTGTTGTCAGAAATCGACGAGCTGATGTTGCCTGAGGTAATCCAGCACAACTTGCGCTTTCTCGACAGAATCACCCTGTTTTACGACTATCCCGGCAGACTTGCCCTCGCCCCCGGCAATGGCTCCCTGCATGCGGGCATGGCCACTGAGCTTGCTGGCGGCCACCAGCGCCCGCGCGCGGCGGGCCGGCTCCAGCACCACCGGGGCCAAAGCCACGCCCGTGGCGGCTTTGCGGCGAATCTTGCCCTGCTGCAGCCTGGCATAACTCCAGCCCGGCGCAGTGGCGGCGCGCGGGTTGACGCTGGCGACCAAGGGCAGGCTGGCCTGCAAGGTGCGCCGCACCCCCTTGGGCAGGGCCTGCACGGCCTGCCATTGCGCGTCGGATTTCGACAAGGCCAGTACATCCGGCAGCAAGGCCCGGCCCAGTTGCTCGGCCAACTGATAGGGCAGCAGGCCGGAGCCATCGCCGCCGCCTGCACGGGCACCACACAGCACGATGGCGTAATCCTGCAAGGCCTCGGCCAAGGCGGTCAGTACCTCGCGGTCCGCCGCCAGTGCCAGGGTGTGGATATGCGTGGCACCCCGCGCCAGATAGTCGGCCAGCGCGGCATCGTCGGCAGCGCCGGCGTACCAGACATCAACTTGATCAGAAATGCGCTGCGCCAGTGCCAGTGCAGCCAGATCCGCCTCGCCGGCACAGGGGCGACCGCTGACCGGGTGTACGGCGGGGGCAACCAGGACGGCTATTTTCATTGCTGTTTCTCCTTAAAGCCGAAATCTGCTGCGCTTCAGTGATACCGCGTTAAAAACGCCTGCGGAATGCTCATTTACGCTCATGTAAACTCCGCTTCCTCATGCGTTTTCGCCTTGTCTCACTCTAGCTCGCTAGATTTGCCTCAGACTAAATTACGCTCGCGCCGCACCAGTGCATCGAATGCCGTGATGAAGGACTGGCAGTCGTCGATGATGCTGAGGTCGGCACGCTTGATCATGGGCGCGGCGGCATCCAGGTTCACTGCGATCACATGGCGGCAGGACTTGATGCCCTGCAGATGCTGCACCGCGCCGGAAATGCCCAGTGCGATATAGGCGCTGGCCTGCACCGTCTTGCCGGTCGCCCCCACCTGCTTGTCGCGACTGAAGCGGCCATCGTCCACGGCCACCCGCGAGGCGGCCACCGCCGCCCCCATGGCTTCGGCCAGCGCCAGGAAAGCCGGCACATCGCGCACACCATTGCCGGCGGAGATAATCAGGTCGGCCTCTTCCAGCGCCAGCGCAGAGGCCGGGCTGGCAGCGCTGCCCAGGTCCTGCACCGGTTCGCTGATGGCAGGCAAGGCAGCGGTTTCCAGCCGCCCGCCCTTGCCGACAAACGGCAGTTTGGCCTCGGCCACACCACGCGCCAGCAGCAATACCTGGCCGCGTTCACGCAGGCTGAAGCCGGCACCGGGCTGGCGGCGGCGCACGCCATCGGTGGCGATTTCCACCACATCAGTCACCACCGACAGCCGCGCCCGGCAGGCAAAACGGCGGCCTAGGTCGGCATCTTCGCCACGGTCGGCAAATAGCACGGTGTGCGGGGCTTCTTGCTGCATGAGCAGCTGCAACTGCGCCAGTTTCTGTTCCGGCGCGTAGCCGGGGTCGGCCACGGTCAGTGCCCGGTCCAGCGCCAGTTCGGCCAGCCCTTCCGGTGCGGCGTCTTCCATGCCATACAGCAAGGCCAGCACTTCGCCGTCCTTGCCCGCCAGGATGGCGGCAGCAGCAATCGCCTCGCGGGCGGCATCGTCCAGCTGGCCGCGTTCGGCATGCGCCACCACCAGCAGGCGCTGGCTGAATGGCCCGCCGCTACGCAATGGTTTGTGGGCCGGGCCATGGGCCAGCAGCGCGGCATCGCGGCTGCCGCTGTCGTCGCCCAGCACGATGCGCTTGAGGCCGCTGGGCCCCAGCACCCACGGGCGGCGCGGGTCCACGCGCGGGATGGCCTGGGTAGAAAAATCCATCACATTCTCCTTGTAAGGATGGTCGAACCGGGCGGTGCAGCAGCACCCTGCCCCGGCTCGCCTCAGGCCAGTCGCTCGGCCACCAGCTCGGCCAGTTCAATCACCTCCGCCCGCTCGCCTACCACACCTTCCAGCATGGCCGTGCAATTGGGACAGGCCACCGCCACCCGGCCAGTGCCGGTTTCGCGGATGTCGTCCATGCGCATGTCGGGAATGCGGCGCTGGCCGGGGATGTCGGTAAAGGCCGCACCACCGCCCCAGCCGCAGCAGCGGGCATCGCGGCCGGAACGTGGCATCTCCACCACCTTGATGCCGATGCCCTTCAGCACATTGCGCGGTGCGTTGTAGCCATCGTTGTAACGGCCCAGATAGCAGGGATCGTGGAAAGTCAGTGGCGGCAACGGTGTGGCATCGGCTTTCAGCGGAATGGCGCGGCGGGCCAGCAAGTGCTCCAGCAGCTTGCTGTGGTGCCATACCTCGAACTGGCCGCCCAGCGCCGGATATTCATTGGCCAGGCAATGGAATACGTGTGGGTCCGGGGTGACGATGTGCTCAAAGCGGTATTGCCGCAGCGTGGCGATATTGGCCTGCGCCAGGCGCTGGAAGCCGGCTTCGTCACCCAGACGCCGTGCCACGTCGCCGCAGTCGCGCTCGGCTTCGCCCAGTACGGCTACGTTCACCCCGGCGGCTTTCAGTACTTTCACCAGGGCGCGCAGCGCACGCTGGTAGCGCATGTCGAAGGCCCCCTCACCGGCCAAGAGCAGCCAGTCGCTGTGTTCGCCGGGCTGCAATACCGGCAGGTCCAGATCAATCGCCCAGTGGTAACGCACCGCCAGCGGGTAGCCGCCCACGGTGTCGGTATTGCGCAGATTGGCCAGCGCCTCGCTGCCCTTCCCCGGCACTTCGCCACGGCTAAGAGTGACGTGACGGCGCAGGTTGACCACGGTGTCCACGTGCTCGATCAGCATCGGGCAGTTTTCCACGCAGGCGCGGCAGGTGGTGCAGGACCACAGTGTCTCCGCCGCCAGCACGCTGCCGACGATGTCCTCACCCGGCTTCACCAGCACCGCCGCCTCGCGCCCCGGATGGGGGTTGCCGGCATAGGCCGGGTCGGTGCCACGGCTTTGCGCCGCCACCATGTCCTGGATCAGCTTTTTCGGGTTGAGCGGCTGACCGGCGGCATAGGCCGGACAGGCGGCCTCGCACTTGCCGCACTGCACACAGGCGTCGAAGGACAGCAGGCGGTTCCAGGCGAAGTCCTCCACCTTGGCCACGCCCAGCTCGCCTGCGGCAAGATTCAGCGGCTTGAGGTCGGAGGATTTACCGGCAAAACGTTCGGCACGCGGGTGAAAGGCGAGATGCAGCAGACCGGCCACCGCATGCTTCATCGGCCAACCCAGGCCGATGCCCAGCGCCAGCTCGGCCCCGCCCAGCACCAGCATCAGCAGGGCCACCACCGCTATCAGCTGACCGGCCATGCCCAGCTGCGGGCCGGCAAACAGCAGACCGGCAGCCAGCAAGCTACCCAGAGCAAACAGGCGCAGGCGGGCGGGCAGCACTTGCCAACGGCCTTGCGACAGGCGCGGCGGGGCTTGCAGGCGACGGGCCTGCATCATGCGCGCGCCCAGCAGCATCACCGCCGCCATCAGCACCAGCAGCACATCCAGCCAGCCCTGGTACAGCATCAGGCCGTAGTTGAGTGCCGACAGCAGCAGGATGGCCACGCCGCCACCGGCAGCGGCCACGTGGGCGCGCGCCACGGCGGGCTCACGCGCCACCACATGGTGGATATCGACAAAATAGCGCTTGGGCATGGCCAGGAGGCCAAGCCAGGACACGCTGGCGCTGCGCCCCTGCTGCCACAGGCTGGCGCGTCTGGCCAGGCCCCCCAGCAGCAGGAGTGCACCCAGCCAGAACAGTCCGGTCAGGGCATGGGCAAGGGAGAAGCTCATGTCAGAAATCCTTCACCAGACGCAGGGCGTCGTAGATGGCACCGTGGATGTTGTGCATGGAAATGCAGTCGCCCACCCGGAACAACAGGAACTCGCCCGCCGCCAGCGGCTCTGCCAGACAGGGCTGCGGCTGCGAGGCAAACAGGGTGTGGACATCGGTCTGGCCCTGGTTCTTCGACTGCTCTTTCATGTCCCAGTACAGGCTGTCATTGGGCAGGATGCCGTTTTCGATCACCACCTGATCCACCGCCCGTTCTTCCAGCGCCTCGGTGTATTCATTGCGCAGCACGGCGATTTTCTTGTCGCCCTCGGCATACACCTTGTCCAGCCAGAAATTGGGGGTGGGGATGATGCCCTGCGCGTACAGCCGGCGGTAGAAAATCGGGAAAGTGGTACCGCCGGTGTCGTCGCCCACTTTTACGTCCGGGGTGACGATTTCCACCGTGCTGCCACGGCTGGACAGGAAGTCGGCCACGCCAAAACCAGCCTGGGTGCTGACCGCGTCATACACCAGCACGTTCTTGCCCGGCTCTACCTTGCCGGACAGGATGTCCCAGCTGCTGACCGCCACGCCTTCGTCCACGCCCCACTCCGGCACCTGGCTGGTATAGGGAATACCGCCGGTGGCCAGTACCACGATGTCGGGTTTCTCCGCCAGGATCATCGCCTGATCGGCGGCCACACCCAAACGGCGGTCCACGCCCAGACGCTGGGTTTCCATGTCCAGCCAGCGCACGATGCCGGCCATCTGTTCGCGCTGCGGTGCCTTGGCGGCCAGCACGATCTGTCCGCCTACTTGCGGTTGCTTCTCGAACAGCACCACCTCGTGACCACGCTCGCGCGCCACGCGGGCGGCTTCCAGCCCGGCCGGTCCAGCACCGACCACCACCACCTTGCGCAGCTTGTCCGCCTTGGTGATGTCGTGCGGCATGGTGGCTTCGCGGCTGGTGGCGGCATTCTGGATGCACAGCACGTCCTGGCCGTGATACTGGCGGTCGATGCAGTAGTTGGCCCCCACGCACTGGCGGATCTGGTCTTCCTTGCCATCGCGGATCTTGATCACCAGATGCGGGTCAGCCATATGGGCGCGGGTCATGCCCACCATGTCCACCATGCCGCTGGCCAGAATGCGCTCGGCCTGTACCGGGTCGCGAATGCTTTGCGCGTGCATCACCGGCACCTTGGATACCGACTTGATGCCGGCAGCCAGATGCACGAAGGGCTCCGGCGGCAAGGCCATCGGCGGCATGCAGTTGGCCAGGGTGTTGTGGGTATCGGCACCGGAACCCACCACCGACAGGTAGTCGATCAGCCCGGTTTCCGACATCGCCGCCGCAATGTCTTTCAACATGTCGTGGCTGAGGCCGTCTTCGTGGAATTCGTCACCGCACATGCGCAAGCCAACACAGAAATCCGGCCCTACTTCGGCGCGCACGGCATTCAGCACTTCCACGCCAAAGCGCAGGCGGTTTTCAAAGCTGCCGCCCCATTCGTCGGTACGGAAGTTGGTGCGCGGGCTCCAGAACTGGTCGATCAGATGCTGGTGGGCGGCGGAGATTTCGATGCCATCCATGCCGGCCGCCTTCACCCGGCGCGCAGCCTGGGCGAAATCGGCGATGATGCGGCGGATTTCATGTGTCTCGATGGTCTTGGCATTACCGCGATGCACCGGTTCGCGAATGCCGGACGGGCTGACCAGATGCGGCCAGTGTTCGCCGTAATAGCTGGAACGGCGGCCCATGTGGGTGGCCTGGATCATGATCTTGGCACCGTGGCGGTGCATGGCCTCGCTCAGCCGCGCCAACGGGTCGATGACGGCATCGGTGGCCAGGTTCACCGATTTCCACCAGCTTTGCGGGCTGTCGATGGACACCGGGCTGGAGCCGCCACAAATGGCGAGCCCCAGGCCGCCCTTGGCCTTTTCTTCGTAATAGCGGATATAGCGGTCGCCGGGCAGACCGCCCGGCTCGGCATACACCTCGGCATGCGCGGTGCTCACCACGCGGTTGCGCAGCGTCAGTTTATTCAGGGTAATGGGCGCAAACAGGTGCGGATAGCGCATGGGGCGACTCCCGGCTTACAAGGGGTGAACGGTAAAGATGCAGTAATCGGCACCCAGGCCGGCACACTGGCTTTCGCGGCTGACCGTGCGGTAGTCATGGCCCAGGTTTTCGCCCACCCAGTCCATGGCACCGGCAAACCAGCCGGCAAACAGGTAGCAGGCCATGTGTTCGCTCTGCGGCGCACCGGCCACGCCCTGCGCCAGCACGAAACAGGAGTGGTCCAGGCGAATGCTGGCATTGCCGGTGGCGGCATCCGCTTCGATAAAGCTGAACAAGCCCCAGCCGCGCTGCGACAGGCGCGACAGGTAGTGTTCGAACACCGCCATGCCGGTCAGGCCATGGGTTTGCGCCTCGCTGCCACACCAGAAATGGGCAGAACGGTAGCCGGCTTCATACAGCGAATCGGCATAGACCCGGCGGCCCAGCGCGGCCTCGATGGCCAGGTGGTTGTTGATGAAGAAATGACGCGGCACATACAGCATGGGCAGGCCATTGGTGCTCCACACGCCGGAATCCGGATCGACATCGATGGGAAGTTGAGGTTGCATGCCACTCTCCTGAGCAAGATGGGCGACTTTGTCCGCCATTGCCCAGCATGGTGCAGCAGGCCCAGCACCGGCGGTGCAGCGGGCACGACAGGTATTTGCCCCATACCGACCAGCCGGTCGCTCCCGGACAAGCCACGACCGTAGCCACCGCCTGCAAGTGCCAGGCCAGCCCTGCCAAATGGCTGGTGCCGCCATCCTGAGCGGTCTGGCGACTGCACTGAGCCGGCGTCAGCGCCGCACGCCCACTGAACTGGCGCGCTGGCAGCGCCGGCCCAAGCCCTGCAAATTCGGCCAGTCCAAGCTGGTTATCAATCCGTGCATATTCAACGGTCATGAACCAGCCCGGCCTGGCCGGCTCTTTGCCCACCCCTACTACCTGGTCCAGCCCATGCATACCATTACCGACGACGGCACCCGCTTGTTCATCAGCAGGATAGGCGACCGTGACGGCCCGCCGCTCATCCTGTCGCACGGCACTTTTTCCAATCAGCGCAGTTGTACCCCGCTGGCCCGTCATCTGGCAGCACGCGGCTGGCAGTGCTGGCTGTTTGACTGGCGCGGCCACGGCAGCAGCGCCATGCCACGTCACCCCTACAATTTTGAAACGATTGCCGGGCAAGACGTTGTCGCCATCCTGCGGGCAGTAGAGGAAGAATGCGGCGCGCAACGGCCATTCTGGCTGGGGCATTCCGGCGGCGGGCTGATTGCCAGCCTGTGGCTGGCGCGCCAGGGGGCAGACTGCAAGCGGCTGGCCGGGCTGCTCTTGCTGGCGACACAGTGCAGCAGCACGAAGCGGCCATGGTGGCCGCAATGGCAGATACGGCTGATGTCCATGCTGCTGCCCTTGCGGCAACAGATATCACCGCGCTGGGCCACGGTGGCCAGCGAGGCAGAAAGCAGCCTGTTGTTGCGGCAATGGTGCCGCTGGAATCTGCGGGGTGAAATACGCAGTGCTGATGGCTTCGACTATCTGGCCGCACTGGGACAACAAAGCCTGCCGGTGCTGGCGCTGGCTGGGGGTGGGGATCGCTTCATTTCGCCTGCTGACGGTTGCCGGCAGTTGCTGGAAAGCTTTGCCAGCCAGGATCAGCGCTTTGTGCTGTGCGACCTCGCGCACGGCTTTCTGGAAGACTACAGCCACGACCGGCTGTTGCTCTCCAAGAATGCCAAAACCGAAATCTGGCCCTTGCTGGCCAACTGGCTGGAACAGCGCGCAGCGCTGTCCCGTGCGCCAGAGCAGCTGGCACCGCATGGCCATGGCGGTGAACATTTCACCCAGCCTGGCAGCCAGTTGCTCACCAATTTCGACAGCGGCTAGCCGGCAGCGCCGGCTGTCCGCCATCAACGCAGTATCAATGCGTCCACTCGTTTACCTTGGCCGGATTGGCCTTGACCCAGCCATCGGCGGCGGCTGCCGGCTTGGCACCGTTTTCCACATCCAGCATCACCTTGCCGATCTCCTCCGGCTTCCAGCGGAATTTCTTCAGGAAGGCCACCACTTCCGGGGCCTTGGTGCCCAGGCCGGGGTGGATCACGCTGTCGACATGCTCGGCGTCGCCATAGACTTTCTGCGGGTCATCCAGGAAGCGCAGCTTCCATTTGGCAAACATCCAGTGCGGAATCCAGCCGGTGACGGCAATCGACTTCTTGCTATTGATGGAGCGGGCCAGTTCGGCGGCCATGCCAGTACCGGAGCTGGGCAGCAGGGTGTAGTCCAGCTGGTATTTCTTGATGGCTTCTTCGGTTTTCTTCATCACGCCGGCACCGGCATCGATGCCGACAATACGGCCCTGAAATGCCGCCTTGTTGGCATTGAGGTCGGCAATGGAATGGGCGGCGACATAATCCGGCACGATCAGGCCGATCTTGGCCCCCGGATAGTTCACTGCCACATCCACCACCTTATCCTTGAACTGGGTGTAATAGGCCTCGTGCGTGGTGGGCAGCCAGGCGGACAGGGTGGCGTCCAGATCACCCCGTGCCACGCCCTGCCACATGATGCCGGCGGCCACCGGCACGATTTCCACCGGGTAACCCAGCTTGTTGCGGATGATGTTGGCAGCCACATTGGTGGTGGCCACGCTATCGGACCAGCCTTCCACGTAACCGATCTTGATGGTGGGCTTGTCGGCCGCCTGACTACAGACGGGCAATACCAGGCTGGTCAGCAGCAGGGCAAGAAAATGGCGTTTCAGCATTGCGTTCTCCACAGATAGAAAGGATGAATCAAGGATGAACTGCACAGGGCTGCCGCAGCCGATGGCCGCATGGCGGGCTCCTGTTGTTGCGACTGCATGCCCGGTATGTTTGCGACCAGGGTTCTTGTGATGGCGTGCTGATGCGGTGCGGCAAGGGGAGGCCGGCGGACGAAAAAAAGCGGGGCCTTGCGACCCCGCTCAAGCTCTAACGCCCCCAGACATCCGCAAATACCCGCAGCCAGTTTTCACCCAGCACCTTGCGGATCTTGCCTTCGGACCAGCCGGCTTTTTCCATGGCGGCGGTCAGATTGGGCGTTTCGCCTATGGTGCGGATGCCTTCCGGATTAAGAATGGTGCCAAAGTTGGTCAGACGGCGATGACGGCCCTTGTCGTGGGTGATCCAGTCGAAGAAGCCCTTGTCGTAGCCCTGGGTGAAGTCGGTGCCGTAGCCCACGCAGTCTTCACCCACCAGATTGATGATGTAATCCATGGCTTCGACATAGTCGTCCACCGTGGCCTCGATGCCGCGCTTGAGGAAGGGCGGGAACATGGTGACGCCGATGAAGCCGCCGTGATCGGCAATGAAGCGCAGTTCTTCATCGCTCTTGTTGCGCGGGTGCTCTTTCAGGCCGGACGGCAGGCAATGCGAGTAGCACACCGGTTTTTTCGATTCCAGAATGGCCTCGCGCGAGGTGTTGCCGCCGACATGCGACAGGTCGACCATGATGCCCACCCGGTTCATCTCGGCAATCACTTCGCGGCCAAAGCCGGACAGCCCGCCATCGCGCTCGTAGCAGCCGGTGCCCACCAGGTTTTGCGTGTTGTAGCACAGCTGCACCACGCGCACGCCCATGTCGGCAAAGGCTTCGATATAACCCAGGTTGTCCTCAAAGGCGTGGGCATTCTGGAAACCCAGGATGATGCCGGTCTTGCCCTCGGCCTTGGCACGACGCACATCGTCGGTGGTCCGCACCAGGGTAAGGATGTCGCTGTAATCGCGAATCTGCTTTTTCATCTCGGCGATATTGCCCACCGTGTCCTGGAAACCTTCCCAGACCGACACGGTACAGTTGGCCGCCGACAGGCCGCCACGGCGCATGTCGTCGAACACCTCGCGGCTCCATTTGGCAATGATCAGCCCGTCAATCACCAGCGCGTCCTGATGTAGCGTTGTCATACACATACTCCCCAACAGCAATGGTTGAACCAGTTGCGGTGCCGGACCACCCGGCGCGCCGCCAGTAAAGGGTGACCAGCAGCCGTCGGCAAGGACGACCGCTGGCCTGGGCTCAGGCCAGAATCAGGCTGGGCCGGGGCGTGGCCAACTGGGCAAACAGCGGATGCTCGCCCCGGGCTTCCAGCTGACACACGGCAAAGCCGTAAGGCTGGGCGGCGCGGCGCAGCAAGCGCCACACGTAGTCGGCAAAGCTGCGGCGGAACAGCACAAACACGCCGTCGTCATCCAGCCGCAGTATCTGCACGGTGGCCTTGCCCAGCACGGTGCTGACCATATGCCCCAGCGGGATGGATTCGAAGTCATACACCCCCAGGTGGCGCAGCACGGTGATGTGCTCGCCCCCCCCCAGCCAGGCCAGGGTCAGGCCGCCGCTGGAGTCCACCGTCTGGGCAAACAGCTGTTGCGCGGCAAAGCCGGCATCCAGCTGCGCAGTCCAGTCGGCCAGGCGCTGACGGTGGCTGACCAGCAGCCATTCGTCCGGCGAGGTCCACAGCAGCACGCCTTGCGGGCCCTGGCTGATGGCACCGGCCCGCAAGGGCAGCGCCAGGCCGGTGACTTGCTGCACCAGTTGGGCAAAGCCGGCCTCGGCGGTATCGCCACGCAGCACGGCATAGCCCAGGTGCGGCAGTTCGTTACACCAGATGCGGCCATCGGCACGGCGCGGTTGCGCCTCGGCAGCCAGCTTGAAGTGTTGGAGCGGCGACTCCATGAATGGTTGGAAACCTTGCTCAGGCATGTTGACGCACCCCTTCCTTGTCCACGAACACCGACGACACCACCTGCGCCGGCACACTCTTGCCATGCGCCCAGACGAACACGGTGTCGCCCTCGCGCTTGCTGCCATCCTTCAGTACGGCCATGGCAATGGAGCGGCCGAGGAAGGCACTGTGATAACTGGAAGTGACATGGCCCTGCATGGCTGCCGGCACCGTGTCATCGGTATTGCTGAGAATCTGTGCGCCTTCGGCCAGCACCACTTGCGGGTCCAGCGGCAGCAGGCCCACCAGCTGCTTGCGGCCATCACCGGCGGTGTGCGAGCGCAGCAGCGAACGCTTGCCGAGGAAGCTGAACGGCTTTTTCATGCCCACCGCCCAGCTCATGGCCAGATCGTTCGGGCTCATCGAACCGTCGGTGTCCTGACCGACGATGATGAAGCCCTTCTCCGCCCGCAGTACGTGCATGGTTTCGGTGCCGTAGGGGGTGATGTCGAACTCGGCACCCGCCTTCATCACCTCTTCCCACATGTAGCGGCCATAGTTGGCATCGACGTTGATTTCATAAGCCAGCTCACCGGAGAAGCTGATGCGGAACACCCGTGCCGGCAGGCCGGCCACGGTGCCAGTGCGGCCATCCATGAACTTGAAAGCGTCCTTGGCGAAGTCGATGTCGCTACACAGCTTTTGCAGCACCTGGCGGCTGTTCGGCCCCACCACGGCCACGGTGGCCCAGTGGTCGGTGGTGGTGGTGAAGCGCACTTTCAGCTCCGGCCATTCGGTCTGGTGCCAGCGCTCCAGCCAGCTGTAGACACGTGCCGCGCCGCCAGTGGTGGTGGTCATGTGGAAGTGGTCGTCGGCCAGGCAGGCAGTCACGCCGTCGTCCATCACCATGCCGTTTTCGTCCAGCATCAGGCCGTAGCGGCACTTGCCGGGATCGAGCTTGCTCCAGGCATTGCTGTAGATACGGTTGAGGAATTCACGTGCGTCCGGGCCCTTGACGTCGATCTTGCCCAGGGTGGAGGCATCCATCACGCCGACACTATTACGGGTGGCCAGGCATTCGCGGTTCACTGCGGCGTGCAGGTCCTCGCCCGGCTTGGGGAAGTACCAGGGGCGCAGCCACTGGCCCACCACTTCGTACTCGGCCTTGCGCGCATCATGGCTGGCATGCATGGCGGTATAGCGGCGCACATCGAAGGTTTCGCCCACATGCGGGCCGGCCAGTGCGCCAAAGGTCACCGGGGTGTAGGACGGCCGATAGGTGGTGGTGCCCACTTCGGCGATGGGTTTGCCCAGCGCTTCGGCGGCAATGGCAAAGCCGTTGATATTGGACAGCTTGCCCTGATCCGTACCAAAGCCCAGCGCGGTATAGCGCTTGACGTGTTCGATGGAGCGGTAGTTTTCACGAATGGCCGTGTGGATGTCGGCAGCCGCCACATCATTCTGGTAATCGACAAAAGCCTTGGCACCGTGGCCTTCCGGCTTACCATCCGGCAGGCGGAAGATGGCACGCGGCGCGGCCACTTCTTCATTGGCCACCGCCGGGGCATTGCCGCTGCTGCCACGGCCCTTGCCCAGCAATAGTGCAGCCACGGCGGCGTGGGTCTGGCCCAGTGCCTCGGACAATTCCCAGCGGCCGGTAATGGCACCGACGCAGGCGATATTGTCGCGACCTTCATCCGGGCAGACAAAAGACAGCTGCTGCTGATTCCACACCGGTCGGCCACCGTTGTGGCAGAACAGATGCACGGTGGAGGTGAGGCCGCCGGAGGACAGCACGGTATCCACATTCAGGCGCGGGCCGGAGCCAATCACCTGATTGTTGCGGCCATCCAGCTTCACCAGCTGCGCGCCGCTGACGCTCTTGTCGCCCAGCACCTTGGCAATGCCATGGCCCAGCAGCAGCTCGACACAAGCACTCTTCAGTGCCTGCTGCCGCCATGCTGCTGCGCCGCTGTGACGGGCATCGGCCAGCGTCACCTTGACGCCGGACAGCGCCAGGTCCAGCGCGGCTTCGTAGGCGGCATCGTTCTGGGTTTGCACCAGCACTTCGCGCCCCACCGCCACACCGTAGCGATTCAGATAGCTATGACCTGCCGCTACCGTCATCACGCCGGGTACATCGTTGTAACCAAACACCAGCGGGCGTTCGATGGCGCCACTGGCCAGAATCACCTGATGGGCGCGGATCTTGTGCAGACGCTGGCGCGGCAGCGCGGCATTGCGCTCGGTCAGCGGCAGGTGGTCTTGCAACAGCTCCACCGCCTGCACCAGATTCAGATCATGCAGGGCAAAGGCGGTGGTGCGCGGCAGCACGCTGACATTGGGCAGGCTGGCCAGCTCGGCCAGACGCTGGCCCACCCAGTCCATGCCGGACAGGCCATCGATGCGGCTGCGGCGTTCGGTGAGCAGCCAGCCGCCCATTTCCGCCTGCTCGTCCACCAGCAGGGTTTTCAGCCCGGCACGGCCCGCCAGCGTGGCGGCCCACAGACCGGCAGCACCGCCGCCCACCACCAGCACATCAATATGATGGTGCAGGTGGTCGTAGCTTTCCGGATCGGGCAAGACCGGGGCATGGCCGTAACCTGCCGCCTTGCGGATGTATTTTTCGTAGATGGGCCAGGCTTTCACCGGCTCCATGAAGGTCTTGTAGTAGAAGCCCGGCGGCATGAAGCGGCCAAACTTGCCCAGCAGGCCCTTGAGATCGAAATCCAGCGAGGGGTAGCCGGTGGTGCTGCCCGCCAGCAGGCCCTGGTATAGCTCAACCTGGGTAGCCTTGAGGTCGGGCACGGTGTGCGCGCCGGTTTCCAGCTGGATCAGCGCATTGGGTTCTTCGGCACCAAAGCCGACAATGCCGCGCGGCCGGCCGTATTTGAAGCTGCGGCCGATCAGGCGCACGCCATTGGCCAGCAGCGCCGAGGCCAGGGTATCGCCGGAAAATGCCCGGTACTGCACATTGTCAAACTGGAAGCTGACCGGTTTCTGGCGATTGATACGCTCGCCCGGGCGGTGGATGCGGTAGCCGCTCATGCTTGCTCCTTCAGATACAGTGCCTTGCCGTCGGCCAGTGTCCAGGAACCGGCAAT
Organism: Aquitalea sp. FJL05; assembly: GCF_003852595.1. Classification (NCBI taxonomy): domain Bacteria; kingdom Pseudomonadati; phylum Pseudomonadota; class Betaproteobacteria; order Neisseriales; family Chromobacteriaceae; genus Aquitalea; species Aquitalea sp. FJL05. The sequence goes on along the minus strand of NZ_QAJS01000005.1, from coordinate 224,486 downwards.
TTCATACGTGACGGTATGACGCTTGACTGCGAACACCTTGCGACAGCCGGCGACATGCTGCCATTGCTCCCAGTGCCAGCCACGCGGGTTCTTGCGGTGGAATACATAGTCACCCCAGGTGGCATCGTCGGCCTCTTCCGGCACAGCCGGGCGGGCGATATAGGCTTCGCCGGCATAGCTGAACTCTTCTTCTTCCCGCGCCTCTTGGCAGTACGGGCAGGTAATCACCAACATAAGCCTCTCCCTAGTGAGCCACGGCAGCTGCGCCGTGCTCGTCGATCAGATGTCCGGTGGCAAAACGGTCCAGCGAGAAGGCCCGGTTCAGCGGGTGCGGATCGTCATGGGCGATGGTGTGGGCAAACACATTGCCCGAACCCGGCGTGGCCTTGAAGCCGCCGGTACCCCAGCCACAGTTGAAATACAGGCCCTGGATGCGGGTCTTGCTGATGATGGGACAAGCATCCGGCGACACGTCCACAATGCCGCCCCACTGGCGGTTCATGCGCACGCGTGAGAAGGACGGGAACATCTCGATGATGGCGGCGGCGGTGTGCTCGATCACATGCGGGCTGCCGCGCTGGCCATAGCCCAGATAGCTGTCGATACCGGCACCGATCACCAGCTCGCCCTTGTCGGACTGGCTGACATAGCCGTGCACCGCATTGGACATCACTACGGTGTCGATGCAGGGCTTCATCGATTCCGACACAAAAGCCTGTAGCGGGTGGCTTTCCAGCGGCAGGCGCAGCCCGGCCATCTTGGCCAGCACCGAGGAATTACCCGCAGCCACACAGCCGACGCGGTCGGCCATGATGTCGCCACGGCTGGTATTTACGCCCTTGATGCGCCCACCTTCGATGATCAGGCCGGTGACTTCGCACTGCTCGATGATGTCCACGCCCAGTTCGGACGCGCCACGGGCAAAGCCCCAGGCCACGGCGTCATGGCGCGCGACACCGCCACGCGGCTGGAAGCTGGCCCCCATGATGGGGTAGCGCGCACGGTTGCTGATGTCGATCAGCGGCACCATGTCCTTGATTTCCTGCGGCGTCATCACCACCGCATCCACGCCATTGAGCAGGTTGGCATTGGCGCGGCGTTCGATGTCGCGCATGTCCTGCAGGGTGTGGCCGACGTTCATCACGCCGCGCTGGCTGAACATCACGTTGAAGTTGAGATCCTGCGACAGGCCTTCCCACAACTTCAGGCCGTGTTCATACAAGTGCGCCGCCTCGTCCCACAGATAATTGGAACGGATGATGGTGGTGTTGCGCGCGGTATTGCCGCCGCCCAGATAGCCTTTTTCCAGCACGGCCACATTCTTGATGCCATGCTCCTTGGCCAGATAGTAGGCCGTGGCCAGGCCATGGCCACCACCGCCGACGATGATCACGTCGTAATTTTTCTTCGGCTGCGGGCTCTTCCAGGCCGGCTGCCAGCTTTCTTGATGCTTGAGCCCGTTCTTGATCAGGCTCCACAGGGAGTATCGGTTTGCCATCTGCGGCTCCAGCGGGGTGGATGTATTCGGACAAGGCTCATTCTCCCGGCGCAGCCCACGCCCCGTTTGGCTGAAAAGGACAAGCACTTGCCCACAGCCGACACCGCACACCATGTCTGAAATCGACGCAAATCCGGCGCTTGCAAGCCAGCACAGCGGCAAGACAGGCCTTAGGGTTAGCGCACACACCGCAGGCAACACGCCTGTACTACAAGGGAAGACCAGCCATGATTGCCACCACCCCGTCTTATGTCTTGAGCTTTACCTGCCACAGCGCCTCCGGCCAGGTGGCCCGCTTCTCCGCCCTGCTGGAGACACAGGGCTGTTATATCGACGAGCTGGCGGTATTCGACGACCCCAGCAGCCAGCGCTTTTTCGTGCGCTGCGTATTCCACCCGCAAGCGGAAAGTTTCGACCAGTCGCGGCTGGCGGCGGGCATGGCCGAAATGAACCAGCACTATCAGGATTTGCGCTGGCAGCTGCACGACCGCCGCGAACGGGCGCGGGTGATGATCATGGTGTCCAAGCTGGACCACTGCCTGAACGACCTGCTGTACCGGCAGAAAATGGGCGACCTGGAAATGACCGTTACCGCCATTGTGTCCAACCACCGCGAGCTGGCCCCGATTGCCGAGGCCTACGGCCTGCCCTTTCACCACCTGCCGGTCAGCCCGGCCAACAAGGCCGAGCAGGAAGCAGCCGTGCTGGCACTGATCAAGGAAACCGGCTCCGAGCTGGTGATTCTGGCGCGCTACATGCAAGTGCTATCCAGCGAAACCAGCGCCCTGCTGGCGGGGCGCGCCATCAACATCCACCACTCCTTCCTGCCCGGTTTCAAGGGTGCGCGGCCCTATTGGCAGGCCCACGAACGCGGGGTCAAGCTGATTGGCGCCACCGCGCATTACATTACCGACGATCTGGACGAAGGCCCCATCATCGAGCAGGTGGTAGACCGGGTAGACCATGCCTGCACCGCGGAAGACCTGCAGGCCACCGGCCGCGACATGGAATGCCAGGCACTAGCCCGCGCCGTGCGCTACCACCTGGAACGGCGCGTGTTCCTGAATGACAACCGCACGGTGGTGTTGCGCTAGGTGCAGCCGTGGCAAGACATGAGCCGGTGGCGCAGGCAGGGCTGCACCGGCATGCCTGCCGGCAAGTTGACACCCAGGCGCTGAACTGCCAACCTTCCCGGCCCAATTTATGAGCCATTGCCCACCATGAAAATCACCGAAAACAGCGCCGTCACCCTGCGCATGAAAGTGACCGACAGCCAAGGCCAGGTTTACGACGATGGCAAGCACCCCGTCTCCTACCTGCACGGCGATTACGACAATCTGTTCGCCAAGCTGGAAGCCGCACTGGAAGGCCAGGAAGCCGGCTTTCAAACCGCACTGGAGCTAGCCACCGAAGACACCTTCGGCGAGCGCGACGAAGCCCTGGTCACCACCATGCCCAAGGCCGACTTCCCGCCCGGCATCAAGGTAGGCGGCCAGATCCAGCGCGTCGGCCCGGATGGCGAGCCGCGCTACTACTTTGTCACCAAGATCAAAGGCCCCACCGTGTTGCTGGACGGCAACCACCCGCTGTGCGGCAAGACCCTGCGCTTTGCCATCACCGTGCTGAATGTACGGGCGGCCACTGCCGAGGAAATTGCTCACCAGCATGTACATGGCGAGCACGGGCATCAGCACTGATTTTTCCCTTGCCTGACTGTCAAAGCCCTCCCGCTACGGGAGGGCTTTGTTTATGCCACGCCGCGGCAGACAGGATAGTGCGCTGACTGAACACGATGCCGCATAGTCGGCCACCATGCGGCAATCCGTCGACTTCCCACCACACCGCCCCCCTCCTTGCCATACGCCGCAGCGGCAAGGCGCATCATCATCCGCGAGCGCGGACTCCCTCCAGCGCCAATCCTTCGAACACCGCATAAAAATCAAAGACAAAGACAACTCTCGGGACTTGCCCCGCCGTCGAGGAGGTTTCCCTTGCTGCGCGGGTATGAGCGGAGAGATAGCTGGACGACGTGCAAGGACACGGACAACACATCCACCGCGGCTTGCGCTGACGGGAATGGGTTTCGCCAGGGCGATGCTTGCGGTAGCGAATAGTGATGAGGCGGGGTGCCGGACTCAGGCCAAGGAATTATGTCAACGTGTTAGCATGACTGCTGTCGGCCAGAAGCGGTCATTCCACTTGCGGCTTACTTGGTGTAATCTTCTATTCAGCATATAATTTTATTTGTTTTTATTCCATCCGTAAAATGTAAACTCTGCCTTGTAAATACAGGTTTCTGTCTGATTTTGGCGTCCTGCTTCTGGGCACTTAACGACAGTTGACGTTTTAAAATTTCATGGTACTAGTGGTGCCTGCTTTACGTTATGTAAACATCAATAAAGGAGTGTCGCCGTGGCATCAATGGGCACAAAAGAAAGAGCGCAGCAATACTTTGAGCGATTGGTAAAATCGCCAAACCCAAAAGCTGAACTTGAAAAAATATACTCTGATCTTAATAAGTTGGTATTTTCAAGTTCTAGAAATCCAATAGATCGCAACACCAAGATAAAGATACTAGATGAGCTTGAGAGGCTTGTTAGGCGCACGCCCGGTTTAGAAAGTATCAATGAGTCTTTAACATATGACTCAATTAGAAAAAGCACCACGGCATCAGACAATAGCGACATACTCGATGTTATTAGTGCCATGAAAAAGCGAGTTGGGTAATGCAAATTAGCACTAGTGATGTAATAGCGACTCTGAGCCTGCTTGTCTCTATTGGGGCTGTGATTTTTGCGAAATCCTCTAGCCAGAAAACCAACCAGATTGCGCAAGAAAACCTGAATCTGCAGCATGGCATTGTTGAGTTGGAAATAAGTCAGTCTATAGAAAATGCCAAAACAAAAATTAATGATATATCAATGACAATGGCTCCTTTTGTCTCAAAGGAAAAGCTCAATAAAATATCCGAAGAGGAATCTGAATTGCTTGGACTTTATCGAAAAAGTCTCAATGCTGCTACACAGACCTTAATTAACTATTATGACTCTGCCTGTTCAAAATATGCCGACGGAAAAGTTGACAAGGTGCGATTCAAAAAGACTTATAAAGTCGAAATCCGCCAATTGGTTGAAAGTGATGATTTGAAAGAATATTTTGACCCGCTCACATCTTCATATAAGCCAGTTTTGAACGTATATTCTGAGTGGGAGCATTTGGAGTGAGTCCTTAAAGGCTTGCTTCTGTTATATAGCCTCACGCCCTTTGCGTTAATGTCCGCAAAGGGTCGAAACCAGCCACTCACCAAGACGTTATACATTGGGTGGCGCATCCAGTTTATTTATTCACCGGCCTAAAATCCACTCATAATTGCCAGTATGAATGGAATGAACTCATAAACAGGTAAGGCAAGAGGTACGCCAAAAATGAAGAAAAATCTATAACTTGAATGACTTACGATCGCTGACAACAAAGACACAACAATCGTGCTACGCCACAAAACAGAAAAGAAATGATATTTGTCATTATTGATAAAATATCCAGCCACCTGCTGGCAGTCATTACTCTTGGGTGCGCAATAAAGTTGAGCTTTACCACAATAATAGGCTGCAAAGATAGAAAACCCAACTTGAGCTGCTGCCAAACATAGCAACAATTTCAATGATTGATCTTCTGTCAGCCGCATCTTAACCACCTTTAGTAGTGGTTATGCGAGTAGTGGGTCGCATAACAATTAGTATTGCCGTTAGACATTTCACACCTCATTTTCATATTTTACAAGTAATTCCCACGCTAACGTCCGTATGGCAATCTGCTGGATCCCCACGCAGGTACTGAACGGTCTTTTGTGGTTTTGGGAAGGGGTTAAAGATTACAAAGCCACAAAGGGCAAGTGGCAGCTCTGGGTCGAAACCAGAAATTCCATTTCCCATATTGGCTTTGCCATACGAAGTCACCACATCCCACGGCCTTTCCTGCCGAACCGATGCCACCCATGGGCCCCGTCAAGCATACTGACGGGTGACCGGGGCGAGGTCTTAAGCGCCTGCCCTGTCTGAGCGATTTGACGTTAGCAAATCGCGAGTTCAGGCGCGCCTCGCACCGGTCGGGTCCCGGAGGGCAGCCACAGGCCATGCTTGCCGGGGTGGCCTTGGAGGTGAAGGAGGGATTGGCCAGGCAATCCCTCCTTCCCGTTTGCCGCGCGGAAGCGGCATGTAAATCATCATCCGCGCAGCGATTCACACCCGATGCACACCAGCTTAAAACCAACTGCAAAATCAACTTCGCGGGTCTCGCCCCGCCCGCGAGGCCCTTTCTTTTGCTTCGTCACTTCGTCAAAAGCAAGGACCCAAAGAAAAGGCGACCCGCAGCGCGTCGAATTCCCGCCACAGCCATGCCGCCCAGGGCGCGGCCGGAACTTGCGGCGCGCTAACGTCGCGCCGCTGCGGACAGCCGACCGCTTAACACCCTGTGCGGCACGTCTGGGGCGGCTCGCGCAGACGGGACCGGTTACTGTCCGTAAAGGTTTTAATAAGAAAAATCAGAGAAATTAGCGGGAAATATTGGATAAACCAGATGACACCAGTGACCATGAAAGAAACCACCGCACCGATGCCACCCATGGGCCCCATCAAGCATGCCGACAGGTGGCCGGGGCGAGGTCTTAAGCGCCTGCCCTGTTTGAGCGATTTGACGTTAGCAAATCGCGAGTTCAGGCGCGCCTCGCTCCGGTCGGTATCTGGCGGGCAGCCGCAGGCCATGCTTGCCGGGGTGGCCTGGGAGGTGAAGGAGGGATTGGCCAGGCAATCCCTCCTTCCCGGCCGCCGCGCGGAAGCGGCACCCAAAACCATCACCCGCGCAGCGGATCTCTACCCACCAGCATCAAGCAACCAGCAGCAGGCCACCACCCTCCCCCATGTCGCCACAATCCGCCCCCGTGTCGGCTTTTGACACGCAGCCAGCACTGCTTGATGGCTAAATCAATGCCATCATCGGCAATCGCCTACCCAGAACACAAGGAAGACACCGTGCAAGATGGCATCCTGAAAAGCTATATCGGCGGCCGCTACCTGGATAATCCAGCGCTGCCGCTCGCCGACAACTTCAACCCGGCCACCGGCACCCTGCTGTGCCAGGTACAGCAGGCTGGCGCGGCCGAGGCCGAACAGGCGGTCAAGAGCGCCGAAGCCGGCTTTGCCGTGTGGAGCGAAATGACCGGGGCCGAGCGTGGCCGCATCATGAACAAGGCCGTGGGCATTTTGCGTGCGCGCAACCGTGAGCTGGCCGAGCTGGAAGTACGCGATAACGGCAAGCCGATTCAGGAGGCCGAAGCCGTCGATGTGCTGTCCGGTGCGGACTGCATCGAATACTTCGCCGGCATGGCTGCTGGTATTCACGGTGAGCATTTCCAGCTCAAGGGGGCATTTGCCTACACCCGGCGCGAGCCGCTGGGCGTGTGCCTGGGCATTGGTGCGTGGAACTATCCCATCCAGATCGCCTGCTGGAAATCCGCCCCGGCGCTTGCCTGTGGCAATGCCATGATCTACAAGCCGTCGGGCATGACGCCGATGAGCGCTGCCTTGCTGGCGGAAATCTACAGCGAAGCCGGCGTGCCGGATGGCGTGTTCAACGTGATCCAGGGCAGCTCGGCGGTAGCGCGGCAGCTGATTGCCGACGAGCGGGTGGCCAAGGTGTCGATCACCGGCTCGGTGGATACCGGCAAGGCCATCATGAAAGACGCGGCCAGCACGCTCAAGCGCGTCACCATGGAGCTGGGTGGCAAGTCGCCGCTGATCATCTTTGACGATGCCGACATCGAACAGGCAGTGTCCGCCGCCATGCTGGCCAACTTCTACACCCAGGGCGAAATCTGCACCAACGGCACTCGCGTGTTCGTGGCGCGCAGCATCCACGCCGCCTTCATGCAGCGGCTGAAGGAGCGCACCGCGCTGTTGAAGATTGGCGACCCGATGCACCCGGACACCCAAGTCGGCGCGCAGGTATCGCCCAGCCATGCACAAAGCGTGCTCAAGTACATCGACATCGGCCAGTCTGAAGGCGCGGTGCTGGCCGCCGGTGGCCAGCGCGTGATCGTGCCGGGTTGTGAAGCCGGCTGGTTCATCGCCCCGACGATTTTCGACCAGTGCCGCGACGATATGCGTATTGTCAGCGAGGAAATCTTTGGCCCGGTGATGTCGGTACTGGTATTCGACGACGAGGCCGAAGTCATCCAGCGGGCCAATGCCACCCGGCTGGGGCTGGCGGCGGGGGTGTTCACCCGCGACCTGGCGCGCGCCCACCGCGTGGTGGCCAAGCTGCAGGCCGGGGTGTGCTGGATCAACAACTACAACATCACGCCGATTGAAATGCCCTTCGGTGGCTACAAGGAATCGGGCCTGGGCTATGAAAACAGCCTCACCGCCATCGACTGCTACACCCAGCGCAAGAGCGTGTATGTGGAGCTGACCGGGGTGGCCAGTCCTTACGCCTGAGCGCTGCCAACAGAACCCCTGTTGCAGCGTTGCGCCGCCTTGCCGTACTGCTTGTACTGTCTGCGTCGGCGCGCCTTGCACCAGGGGCTCTGCCTTATTTTGTCAGCCGCGCCAAGCGGCTCACCCTGTCATCCACACGATAACGGCAGACCTCACGGCCTGCCCTTGTCTTGTCTGAACCATCCGTCGCAAGGAGCACCCATGTCGCAACAGTTCGATTACATCATCGTCGGGGCCGGTTCTGCCGGTTGTGTGCTGGCTGCCCGCCTCACCGAAGATGCCGATGTCAGCGTGCTGCTGCTGGAAGCCGGCGGCCCGGACTGGCGGCTGGACTGGCGCACCCAGATGCCGGCGGCGCTGGCCTATCCGCTGCAGGGCACCACCTATAACTGGGCCTACACCACATTGCCGGAACCGCATATGGGCAATCGCATCATGACCCAGGGCCGGGGCATGGGGCTGGGCGGCTCGTCCTTGATCAACGGCATGGTGTACATCCGTGGCAATGCGCTGGACTTCGACGGCTGGGCGGAAAACAGCGGGCTGGAAAACTGGAGCTATCTGGACTGCCTGCCCTATTTTCGCAAGGCAGAAAGCTACGACAAGGGGGCGAACGATTTCCATGGTGATGACGGCCCGCTGCATGTCACCACCCCGCGCGCGGACAACAATCCGCTGTACCACGCCTTTATCGCGGCTGGCGAGCAGGCCGGCTACCCGCGCACCGATGACCTCAACGGCTACCGTCAGGAAGGTTTCGGGCCGATGGACCGTACCACCACCCCCTCCGGTCGCCGCTGCAGCACCTCGCTGGCCTATCTGGATCAGGCGCGCACGCGCGCCAATCTCACGGTGAAAACCCGTGCGCTGGCCGACCAGATCCAGTTTGCCGGCAACCGCGCGGTGGGCGTGAGTTATCTGCAGGGCGGCAGCCTGCAACAGGCCGAAGCACGGCGCGAAGTCATCGTCTGCAACGGCGCGATTGCCAGCCCGCAGCTGTTGCAGCGCTCCGGTGTGGGCCATGCCGATCAGCTCAAGCAGCACGGCATCAGCAGCGTGGTACACCTGCCCGGCGTGGGCGAAAACCTGCAAGACCATCTGGAAATGTATCTGCAATACCACTGCACCAAGCCGGTTTCCATTTACCCGGCGCTGCAGTGGTGGAACAAGCCGCCCATCGGCCTGGAGTGGTATCTGAACGGTACCGGCCTGGGCGCAACCAACCATTTCGAAGCCGGTGGCTTCATCCGCAGCAGTACCGAGTTTGCCTGGCCCAACCTGCAATACCATTTCATTCCGCTGGCGATGAATTACGACGGCAGCAATCCGGTGAAGGCACACGGCTTCCAGTGCCATGTCGGCTCCATGCGCTCGCCCAGCACCGGTTTCGTGCGGCTGGCCAGCCGCGACCCGCGCGTCAAACCGCTGCTGCAGTTCAACTACATGGCGCATGCGGTGGACTGGCAGGAATTCCGCGCCGGTGTGCGGCTGACACGCGAGATCATCGCCCAGCAGGCCTTTGATGAATTCCGTGGCGAAGAAATCAAACCCGGCATGAAGATACAAAGCGATGCCGAAATCGACGCCTTCATCCGTGAACATGCCGAAACCGCACTGCACCCCTCCTGCACCTGCAAGATGGGCTATGACGACATGGCAGTGGTGGACCGGGACGGGCTGGTGCACGGCGTGGACGGCTTGCGCGTGGTGGATGCCTCCATCATGCCGCGTGTCACCACCGGCAATCTCAATGCACCGGTGATCATGATGGCGGAAAAGCTGGCCGATGCCATTCGTGGCCGCAGGCCTTTGCTGCGCTCGCAAGCCGCCTATTTCACTGCGGGCAAACAGCCGGTGCGGCTGATGGGGACGGCGGATTTCCCCTGGCCCAGCACAGCCGCCACACCGGCGCACTGAGCCAGGGTCGCAGGCAGGGCAAGCGCGTGGTTTGCCCAGACCATCCCACACGCTACAGTCGCTGCAGCTTGACTGTGGCGCTGCGCTTTCTACAATGCCTTGCAGCAGCTGCGCCGCAGCCGCATGCATGGAGAAGAAAATGCACACCGTGAAGCCGCGTAATCCCTACGCCTGCTCACCCTTGCTGAAAAAGGGGGGAGCCCACCGCAACAGCCGTTCCGGCCTGCGCCAGAACGCCCGTCAGGCCATGCTGGCCGAACTGGATGAGCTGGACTGGACCAAACAACACACCGCCCTGCAAACGGCAGAATCCCGCCGGGAAGACGATGAACCCGGCAGTTTTTCTTGCCACCTCCCCATGAAAAAGGCCGCTTTCCAGCGGCCTTTGCCTTGTTGCACTGCCGCCTGATTACACGGTAAAGCGTCCCGCCAGCGCACTAAGCTGTTCCGACAAACTTTGCAACTGCCCCACCGTCTCAGCCGTCCCCTTCATCGCCCGGCTGTTTTCTTCCGACATCTGCGCCACCTGCTCCACATTTTTTGCCAGCACCTGACTGGTATTGCTCTGTTCGCTCAAGGCCATCTGGATATCGGCCACCACCAGTTGCACCTGGTCGACCTGCTGCTGGATGGTGATGATGGCCGAGCCGGCATCGCTGGCATGTTGCTGGCCGCTTTGCACGGTTTGCATGCCGGCATGCATGCTGCCGGCGGCATGCCGTGCCGTACCCTGAATCTGCTGCACGATGCCGGCAATTTCCCTGGTGGACTGCGCGGTACGCTCGGCCAGCTTGCGCACTTCATCAGCCACCACGGCAAAGCCACGCCCTTGCTCACCGGCACGCGCCGCCTCGATGGCCGCATTGAGCGCCAGCAGATTGGTCTGATCGGCCACGTCGCGAATCACATCGACAATGCTGACAATGGACTCGGACTGCTTGCTCAGGCTCTGGATGGTGTCGGACACGGTGGAGATTTCGCGCACGATGCTATCCATGCTGCGCCCCGCGCCCTGGATCACCGAGGCACCGGAGCCAGACTCCTGCACCGCGCTACGCGACAGCTCATGCGCCTCAACCGAACGCTCGGCACTCACCGCCAGGCTGGTGCTCAACTCCTCCACTGCCGCGGCCATGCTGGAAGCCGCTTCGGACTGACGGTCGCTGCTATGGGCGACCTGACTGGCACCATCCGCCACGTGGCGAGCCGCGCCATCCAGTTGCAAGGAAGTCTGCACCAATTGCTGCACCGTCTCGCGCAGCTGGTTGCGCATTTGCCGGATGGCGGCCAGCAAGCTGGAATCGTCCTTGCCTTGCAGGTCGATACGCGTATCCAGCCGACCGGTGGCAATCTGCTCCACCACACTCTGCACATAAAACGGCTCGCCCCCCAGTTGGGCGGTAATTGACAGATACAGTGCGATAAACAGATAAGTAGACAGCAAGAAGGCAAAAGCGGCGCAAGCCAGATAAACATCGCGCTGCCATTGTATGCGCTGGATACGGGCGTCCAGCAGGCTGCCCAGTTGCTGCAAGGCGGCCTGCTGAAAGTGATTGGCGGCATCCAGCGAGGCCGCCTGCAAGGCAGTGCCGGCCTGGGCCTGGCCGGCAATCGCCTTGTCCAGTGCGGCGGCATTGAGGGCCGACTGGGCCGCCAGCTTCTCATCTGCACCGGCAAAGCCGGTTTTGACCCCGGCGTTATAGGCCACGGCCTTGGACAGGTCGTGTTGCAGGTTTTGCAGGCTGTCGCGAATCAGAGGTGACAGGCCGACCGCCTGATCCCGCGCAGTAGCCGTCAGCGGCTGCCCCCTGGCTGCCAGTAACAGGGCGTTAGCCTGGGTGCTGCGGTTCAGCCAGTTGGGCCATTGCACCGTTACCGCATCCATCAGATAAAAAGTATCGATATCCGGGTCCAGTGTCAGATTGGACTGATCGCTGGCCATGCTGATCAGCTCCAGCAAGCTGCCCGCTGCCGCCTGGTAATTGGCCAGTTCCGGCGCACCTTTCAGTTTTTGCCACGCGCCCTCCAGCGCAGCCCAGCTCTTATCCAGTCCCAGTTGGCCATTGAGCGCCTGATGCGTCTGCTGCAGCGTGCTCCATTGTGTCTCCAGTCCGGCAGAAAGCGCGGCCTTGTCGCCAGCAGCGGCCCGCTGTGCCTGTTCCTGCTGCAAAGCCAGCAGCAGGTTCATCGCCGGCTTCAGGTACTGCACGCCGATCACTTCCTTGCTGGAGAAATCGACATTGTCCTGATTGCTGCGGTACAGGCCATAGGTGAGATAAACCAGTGCGATGGCAAAGACAGCCCCGATCACGGCAAAGCGCGTGGGGTAACTCAAACGCTGCATCCAGCGCGCGACAAGACGGAACATGGACAACTCCTCTGGAATATTGGCCTTGCCCTGTGTCTTTTATCTGCTGGGCAAGCCCTTCATTTATAGGCAGAAAATTTCTGCCCCACCCTGTCTAGGGCCTGTTAACACGATGTTTTCTGCGGCGCAGGTCCTGAAAGCTTGTCAATGCAAGGCGGAGGGTGCAGCGCTTGGTGGCCCCAAGCGCAAATCCGACAACGCAGCAGTGGCAAGCTGGTCGGGCCTGCCCTGCGGGGCGGATGTTGAGCGGCGC
>NZ_QAJS01000005.1:0-211914 GCF_003852595.1 Aquitalea sp. FJL05 | reverse complement strand
GCGGCGCGCGGTTTTTCGCGCATTGCATCCCCTCAACATCCGCCGCCGTGAAAAAAATAGCGTTAACAGGCCCTAGCCCATGGTTTCGCCGAGATTCTTCACAGAGTGATGCTCTTGATGTCGATGATGACAATCCTTGATTAAAGATGTATTATTTTTACATCTTTAATGAGTTGCAATATTTGCCCGGCAAATCACTGTGCGCCAATAAAGATGTATTTTAAAAACATCATAAGGAACTGCCATGCTCGACGCATCCACCCGCCAGCAAGTCAAAGCCACTGCCCCCATCCTGAAACAACACGGCGTGCTGCTGACCAGCCACTTTTACCAACGCATGTTCCAGCACAACCCGGAACTGAAGAACATCTTCAACCAGGGCCATCAACATGCTGGCCAGCAGCAACAGGCCCTCGCCATGGCCGTGGCGGCCTATGCCGAGCACATCGATGCCCCCGAAGTACTGCTACCGGTACTGGAGCGCGTGGCACACAAGCACACCAGCCTGGGGATACGCGCCGAGCACTACCCGATTGTCGGCAAGCATCTGCTGGCGTCCATCCGCGAGGTACTGGGCGAGGAGGCCGCCCCGGACAGCCTGCTGGACGCCTGGGGAGCGGCCTACCAGCAACTGGCCGAGCTGTTGATCAATCTGGAAAACAGCCTGTACCAGCGTGCCGCCACCCAAGCCGGTGGCTGGAGCGGCTGGCGGCCATTCCGGGTGGTGAACAAGCAGGTGGAAAGTGCGGAAATCACCTCTTTCTATCTGCAGCCCGCCGATGGCGGTGCCTTGCCGGACTTCCAGCCCGGTCAGTATGTATCGGTCCAGCGCTATATCCCGGAATGGGGGCTGTGCCAGCCACGCCAGTACAGCCTGTCGGATGCCCCGGGCAAAGACTGGCTGCGCATTTCGGTCAAGCGTGAAGAAGCACAGGGTGATGCACCTGCAGGCAAGGTGTCCGGCCAGTTGCATGCAGAGCTGGCGGAAGGAGACATCCTGCAGGTTTCACCGCCGTTCGGTGACTTCGTGCTGCATCAGGATCGCGCAACGCCGGTGGTGCTGATCAGTGCCGGTGTCGGCCAGACCCCGCTGCTGTCCATGCTCAGGCATCTGCTGGAAAGCGGCAGCCAGCGCCCCATTCGCTACCTGCACGCCGCACGGCACGGCCAGGTCCATGCCATGAAACAGGAAGTGGGCCAACTGGCGGCTCAACATCCGGTGCTGGCCAGCACGGTGTTTTATGAATGCCCGCAAGACACAGACCGGCTGGGCCAGGACTACCAGCGCGCCGGCCGCATCGATGCCGAGGCCATCCGTGAGCATGCCCTGCTGGCGGATGCCGACTACTACTTGTGCGGCCCGCAGGCCTTCATGCAACAGCAGCGCTCACAGCTGCGCGCCAGCGGTGTGGCAGCAACCCGCATCCACATGGAAGTATTCGGCTCCAACGCCATGGCCAGCGACTGATTGCCTGCTGCACGTGGTTTGCCGCAGCGCATTGTGAGGGTGGGCCGTGCGGAGTATCCTGCGCGGCACCGCCTTTACCCTTCCAGCCCATGCAACTGAACCGTTTTACCGATCTGGCATTGCGCGTGTTGATGTACCTGACACATCGCGATCGCGAACAGGCCGTTACCATCAGCGAAATCGCCGAGCGCTTTGCCATATCGCGCAACCATCTGGTCAAGGTGGTGCATTTCATGGGACAGCAAGGCTGGCTGCTGACCAGTCGTGGCAAGGGTGGTGGCCTGGCACTGGCCCAGCCACCGGAGCATTACCAGCTGGGTAGCATCATCCGCATTCTGGAGGGCAATACCGCCCTGATCGACTGTGCCACGCCCCCTTGCGCATTGCGCCAGGATTGCCGTCTCAAGTCGGCGCTGGATGTCGGCCTGCAAGCCTTTTTCTCCGTGCTGGATGGTTATACCCTGCGCGATATCGTCGCCAGCCCCACCGGCGAGGCGATTATCCGGCTGCATCGGCAGCAAAAACCCTCCCCCTTGCCGGACGACGCCACGGAAGGCTGATCCAAGCACGGCAAACTGTTGTAAAAAACCATCACTTTTCAAACAAAAAGCCCGCAGCAAGCGGGCTTTTTTTCGCGGTTTTTTTCAGGGTTTTCCCTTGGAAAAAACAGCATTGCGGGTGTCAAATCGTCTTGGAATAACGCGCCTTGGTTTCACGCTCGCGCAAGTGGCGGTCGAACAGCATGGCGATATTGCGGATCAGGAAGCGGCCTTTCGGCTCCACCATCAGGAAATCACCGTCAAAAGTCAGCAAGCCCAGCTTGTGATATTCGCGGATGGCCGGCAGTTCCTCTGCAAAATATTCAGCGAAATTGATGCCATGCACCTGCTCGATGGCCTCCACCGACAGCGAGAAGCGGCACATCAGCGCCTGGATAATGCCACGGCGCAGGATGTCGTCCTGATCCAGCACCATGCCGCGCATCACCGGCAAACGGCCCTCATCCAGCGCGGCGTAATAGCTGTCCAGGTCCTTCTCATTCTGGCTGTAACAGGGGCCGACCTTGCCGATGGACGAGACACCAAGACCGATCATGTCGCAGTCGGCATGGGTGGAATAGCCCTGGAAATTGCGCTGCAGGCGGGCCTGGCGCAAGGCGATGGCCAGGTCGTCTTCCGGCTTGGCAAAGTGGTCCATACCGATAAATACATAGCCGGCATCCGCCAGGCTTTTTACCGCATCCTGCAGGATATCCAGCTTGGTGCTGGCCGTCGGCAGATCCGCTTCGTTGATGCGCCGCTGCGGCATGAACACCGTGGGCAAATGAGCATAGTTGTACAGCGCCAGCCGGTCTGGACTGATGGCAATCACCTTGTCCAGCGTGGCTTTCAGCGATGCGCGCGTCTGCAGCGGCAGGCCGTAGATCAGGTCCACACTGACCGACTTGAAACCCGCCTCGCGGGCGGCATCGATCACTTCCAGCGTCTCGGCTTCGCTCTGCACGCGATTGACCGCCTGCTGCACCTGCGGGTCGAAATCCTGGATGCCCACGCTCATGCGGTTAAAGCCCAGACGTGCCAGATGGTGCACGGTCTCGCGGCCCACCTTGCGCGGATCGATCTCGATGGAATATTCTCCCTCCGGCAAAAATTCGAAGTGAGTGCGCAGCATGCCCATCAGCCGGTCCAGCTGTTCATCGGACAGGAAGGTGGGTGTACCACCACCAAAATGCAGCTGGATCAGCTTTTCGCGACAGCCCAGTGAGGCGGCCACCAGCTTGATCTCTTTTTCCAGATAGTCGAGGTAGCGATCAGCGCGGCTTTTGTCTTTGGTGATGATCTTGTTGCAGCCGCAGTAGTAACATACCGTGTTGCAGAACGGTATATGAACGTACAATGATATTGCGTTCTGATGCATGCCAAGGTGGCGTTGCTTCAGCCAGTGTTTATAGTCCTTCTCGCCAAACGCCGGCGTAAAGCGGTCGGCCGTCGGGTAAGAAGTGTATCTTGGGCCAGAGCCATCAAGACGTTCGATCAACGCTCGGTCGAACTCACAGTGGGTGGGCGAAAACGGATGGGTGGTGTGCATGTCGTCGGGTATTGATAGTCAAACGTCAGGTGGACTGGTAAATTTGCGGAAAACGTGTGAATTCCGCTTTGACAAGGGTCAAGCTTCTTTACAGGGTTGTACAAAACACTCGATGTCTGACCAAAACCAACACACTATTCACGCACTGAAGGTGTCCTGCTCCAACTGCAGCCTGCGCGAACTCTGCCTGCCCATCGGGTTGAACCGCGACGAAATGACGCAGCTGGACGCCGTGATCCGTCAGAGCCGCCGCCTCAAGCGCGGCGAGTACCTGTTCCGCAGCGGCGAGGGCTTCAAGTCCCTGTTCGCAGTGCGTACTGGTTTCTTCAAAACCAGCGTCGCCAGCCAGGACGGTCGCGAACAGGTCACCGGCTTTTTGATGTCCGGCGAACTGATGGGCCTCGATGGCATTTCTTCCAATGTGCATGGCTGCGACGCCATCGCCCTGGAAGACAGCGAAGTCTGCGAGCTGCCCTTCAATCGCATGGAAAGCCTGGGGCGCGATATTCCCAGCCTGCAGCACCACTTTTTCCGGCTGATGAGCCGCGAAATCGTGCGCGATCAGAACGTCATGCTGCTCCTGGGCAATATGAAAGCGGAAGAACGCCTGGCGGCCTTCCTGCTCAACCTGTCGCAGCGTCTGTCCACACGCGGCTTTGCTGCCAATGACTTCATCCTACGCATGAGCCGTGAGGAAATCGGCAGCTTCCTCGGCCTGAAACTGGAAACGGTCAGCCGTACGCTGTCCAAGTTCCAGCAGCAGGGCTGGCTGAGTGTCGATCACAAGCACATCCAGCTGATCAAGGCCGACGCACTGAAAGACCTGATTGCCGGCTGCACCCACGCCAACGGCGTCTGAAGCAGCAGCCAACCAGAAACACCGCAGCCCTGCTTGCCGGCAGCCTGCGGTGTTTTTGCATCTTGCGCATTACTGGCACGGCCGACCATTCGTCTGAAGACCTAGTCCGGTCGGCTAAGCCGCCCGCCCTGCCCTACCAGCGCCCCACCAGCATGCCTGCGGCCAGCATCTCGCCCCGCTCCATGGCCTGCTCCCGATGCTGCGGCAATATCTCGCCCTGCGCCAGCAAGGGCGGCAAGACTTCCTTCCAGCCATAACCGCAGGCAATGCGGCGCATGGCCTGGATCGCTCCCAGACCATCCGTACCTGCCGACACCAGCATCAGATAGGGCAGACCCTCGGTCTTCCCCTGTGCCGGGTAATAGGTGCGATCAAAAAAATCCTTCACTTTACCCGCCATATAGCCAAAGTTCTCCGGCGTTGCCAGCACGATGGCATCAGCAGCCAGCAAATCATCCAGTCCTGCCTCCGCGGCTGGCAGGCGGCTGATGTGGAGTTCTGCGCACAGCGGCAACAGCGGCTGACAGAAGGCATCGATCAATTGCAAGGTGTGGCCAGTCTGGCTGGCGTAGATAATCAACAACCGTTTCATGGAGCGGGCCTGCCATCAATAGTGGCCAGCAAGGCCTGTAATCGGTCCTGCTGCGGCCAGCCCGGCGGCACCACAAAGCCGCGAGCCACTTCCTCCCAGTAACCATCCCCCACCGGCAGCAATTCGGCCACCAGCTGTGGTACCGCCGCCTGCAACAGCTCTTGGCGCAGGCTATCCTGCTCACGCACCATGCCCTGCTCTACCCGCGCCGGGGCCAGCCAGCCCAGCCGCGATAGCCATATCCAGCGCCCTCCGCTGGAAAAGCTTGGCCAGGGCTGCTGCAAAGGACTGATCCAGCCTTGCAGTTGCTCCGGCGCCAATGGCGCAGCCGGGACAGCTGGCGTACCGGCATAGAAGAACCAGCCGGCCAGCCGCGCGGCACTGGCACAGCCGGCAAAACCGGGCGGCAAGACACGGGCCGCCGCAGGATGACGGGCCAGTTGCAGTTGTTCCTGTAATTTGGCGGCCTTGAGCGGCCAGGCGTCGCGCAGGCTGGGACCGACCAGAGTGTCCGCGCCATGTCCCAGCTGCAGATAGAATTTGCTGGCGGTTTCCACGTGCAGTGGCACACCATCCAGCCGGATCAGGAAATCGAATTCGCCGATGGTGCGGCCACCGGCCTCACGCACCGGCACATTGGCCGCCACCAGTTCGATATGCGGAGCCAGCTGGAACCAGAAAGCCAGCAGGCGTTCGGCATAGTGGCCAAGCCGCTGGCAAGGCTGTTGCGCCAGCCAGTGTGAGAGCGGTGCCGGATTTTCCTCCAGCTCCGCCAGCAAGGCATGGCCCTGTGGGCCCAGCAACTGCGCGGGCGACAGATTGCGGCCACTATCCCAGGGCGCAGGAGAGGTCAGCAGAAAAGCCAGATCACGCAGCGCCGGCTGCGTGTAAGGGAGATGAAAGCCGCGCTCAGGCCTCGCCGTCGTGCTCATGGCCATCTGCCACGCGCTGGATCTGTTTCATCAGGCCACGCAGGATATCGACCTCGTCACGCAACATGCCGGAGCGATTGAATAGCGCACGCATGCGGCGCATCAGGCGTTCGCTGTTGCGGCGACGGTAATAGCCGATGGCACCCATGGTCTGGTCCAGATGCTGGCAGAAGCCTTCCACCTCGCCGAGGCTGGCGGTTTCGCTCTCCGGCCGCAGGTACTCCACATCGACCTCGGTATGGCTGAACAGCTCGTAGGTCATCACCTGCACTGCCATCGCCAGATTGAGCGAGAAGTAATCCGGATTACCCGGAATGGTCACCAGGCGGTTGCACTGTTCAACTTCCTCGATAGACAGACCGAAGGTTTCATTACCGAACACCAGCGCCACCTGTTCGCCGTCACGCGCCCGTGCCACCAGCTCCGGCGTGGTTTCACGCGGGGTGGACAGCGGGGTGGTCAGCTCGCGGCGGCGGCTGGTCAGTGCACAGGCCACGGTGACATCGCTCAGGGCCTCGGCCAGGCTGGACACCACGGTTGCACTCTCCAGCACATCCACCGCACCGGAAGCCAGGGCATTGGCTTCATCACTGGGAAACACCTTGGGCTCCACCAGATACAGCCGGGTCAGGCCCATGGTTTTCATGGCCCGGGCAGCCGAGCCGATATTGCCCGGATGGTTGGGCCGGGCCAACACCACACGAATGTTTTTCAGAAAATCAGGTACTTGGGGTTTATTCATCAGCGGTTTCACATTAAAATAGCGGGCATATCAAAAAGCCCGCGCACTCGCGTCGGCTTTTTTTGTTCCTTAACCCAGATTGTTACCGTCAGATGTCGAGCCGTGTTGGCTGACATCTGCTATCCGTTCTAGAGGCCGTCAATGCATCCGATGCTCAATATCGCGGTTAAAGCCGCTCGCCGTGCTGGCAGTGTTGTCCAGCGCGCGTCGCTTAACCTCGATACCATTCGCGTAGAAAAGAAAAAGCACAATGACTTTGTGACCGATGTGGACCGCGCTGCCGAGCAGGCCATCGTCGACATGATTCTTGAGGCGTACCCCAAGCACGCCATTCTAGCAGAAGAGTCCGGCGCGAAAGGCGTGGGCTCCTCCGAATTCGAGTGGATCATCGACCCCATCGACGGCACCACCAACTTCCTGCACGGCCATCAGCAATACGCCATTTCCATCGCCCTGGCACACAAGGGTCAGATACAGCAGGCCGTGGTGTACGACCCCAGCCGTAACGACCTGTTCACCGCCAGCCGTGGCGTGGGTGCCTTCCTGAATGACCGCCGTATCCGTGTGTCCAAGCGCTTCATGATGAATGAATGCGTGATCGCCACCGGCTTCCCGGTTTCCGACCAAAGCTATATCGACCAGTACCTGGGCATGCTCAAGGATGTGCTGGGCAAGACTGCCGGCGTCCGTCGCGAAGGCGCAGCCTCGCTCGACCTGTGTAATGTAGCCTGCGGCCGTGTTGATGGTTTCTGGGAACTGAACCTGAAGCCGTGGGACATCGCTGCCGGCAGCCTGATCGTGCAAGAGGCAGGTGGCATTGTGACCGACCTGACCGGCGAACAGGAATGGCTGGAATCCGGCGACATCGTGGCCGCCAACCCCAAGGTGCTGGCCCAGTTGCTGGCCACCATTGCGCCGCACCTGAACAAGTAATCAGGCAGTTGCACAGCATGACAACGGCAGCCCGCGGGCTGCCGTTTTTTATTGTCCGCTCGCCGGTCGCTATTCGTGCATCACCACCTCGACGGCTGGAGCAGCGGCAGCAGCCTGGCGCGGCTTGAGCAGCAGCAACAAGGGCAGCATGGCCAGAAAGCTGTAAGTAATCAGCCAGTACACATCGACAATCGACACCATCAGCGCCTGACGCTGCAACTCGGCCGCCAACTGCACGGCGGCAGTGCTGTCCAAGCTGGTTTTGCCCATGCGCGCCAGATAGTCGCTCAGCCACGGGTTATACAGATTGAACTGCCCCACCATGGCATTCCAGGCCGACTGCTCACCGCGCGAATAGGCCGTGCTGACAATGGCAATGCCCACCGAGGAACCCATGGTGCGCAACAGGCTGAACAGCCCCGCAGCCTCGGCCGACAAGCGTGCCGGCAAGGTGGACATGGCCATGGCCGATAGCGGCACATAGATCATGCCCAGGCCAAAGCCTTGCAGCAGCACCGGCCAGGCAAACCAGAATGGGCTGGTATCCAGATTGTAGTGAGTACAGACCCAGGTGCCGCAGGCACCGATCAGCAAACCGCTGCCAATCAGATAGCGTGAATCCACCCTGCCGATCAGCCGGCCCACGATCATCATGCTGACCAGACTGGCGATGCCGCGCGGCGCCATGATCAGGCCGGTATCCATGGTGGGATAGTGAAACAGCCCTTCCAGCATGATGGGCTGGATCACCATGGCCCCGTACATGGACAGGCCCAGCGCGGCGATGACGATGCTGGCCGCGACAAAGTTGCGGTCCTTGAACATGTGCAGGTCGAATAGCGGGTGCGCCTCGCTGGACAGCCCACGCCAGATGAAGCCCACCGCGCCCACTATCGCCAGCAAGGCTGCGGTGACAATACCGCCACTGGAGAACCAGTCATCGCCGTTACCCCGGTCCAGCACATACTGGATGCCGCCAATGGCCAGCGAAATCATCATCAGGCCCAGCCAGTCTATGCCACGCTCACGCCGTGGCGTATCCGGCACCTGCCGCGCCAGCAACAAGGACAGCAGCCCCACCGGCAGATTGATGAAGAAGGTCCAGCGCCAGTCGAACATATCGGTCAGCCAGCCGCCCAGCGTTGGCCCGGCAATCGGCCCCACCATCACCCCCATACCCCAGATCGCCATGGCCTTGCCGCGCTGTTCGCGCGGGTAATTGTCTACCATGATCGCTTGCGACAAGGGCACCAGTGCTGCACCAAACACCCCTTGCAGCAGGCGAAAGGCCACCAGTTGCCCCAGGTTCAGCGCCACGCCACACAGCATGGAGGCCAGCACAAAACCGCTGATCGACAATAGCAAATAGCGCCGCCGGCCCAGCCGGTCGGTCAGAAAGCCGGTAAGCGGCATGCAGATGGCGGAAGCCACCAGATAGCTGGTCAGCACCCAGCTGATCTGGTCCGATGTCGCCCCCAGCTCGCCCTGCATCTGCGGCAGGGCGACGTTGACGATGGTGGTATCCAGCACCTGCATCACCGTGGCGGCCATCACCGCCACCGTCACCAAGAGCCGCTTGCTCACGCAGCCGTTTCCTGTGCCTGTTCGGCAGCATGGCGGATTTGTGCCAGCACCTTGATGCAGGTTTGCAATTCCTGCGGGTCCAGCCCATCCAGCAATTCGGCCTTGAGCGCATCAGCCACCTGCAGCAGCTCACCGGACAGCTGCTGCGCCTTGGGCGTCAGGCAAATCCGCTTGGCGCGACGGTCCTGCTCATCCTGCTGGCGGACAATCCAGCCATCGGCCTGCAACACGTCAAGCAATCGCACCAGCGAGGCCGGTTCGATGCCAACACGGGCCGCCAGCTCGTTCTGCAGCAAGGGCTCGCCCGCCCGCCCCAGCTTGAGCAGTACCTGCCAGGTGGCCTGGGAAAAACCATAAGGCCGCAGCCGCTGGTCCAGCAGCGCCCGCCAGGCCTTGGGTACCGCACCCAGCAACTCGGCCACTTCCTGATGCGACTGACTCATGCTCTGCTCCATCAAATAATTAGTCAGCTAATTATATTGACGCAAATAATAAGCAGCAATCGACTTTCCCAGGCCAACCCGCAGGCGGACAAAGCGGCATGCGGCCTTGGCAAGATGACAGGCATCATTGTCCATCTGCTATCCTGACAGTTGAATCAGCTCGCGGAGCCCTGCATGTCCTCTCATTTCCTGCGCATGGCCCTTGGCCTCCTGCTCTGCCTGCCGCCACTGGTGCAGGCCGCAGGCCCGGATTGCAGCCGCAGTTACACCCTGGCACTGCACGAGCACGGCTTGCTGTATAACGCCAGCAGCCGCAGCGGCATCGACAAGGACGTGGCCGACGAACTGATACGCCGCAGCGGCTGCCACGTGGAGATCAGCCTGCTGCCACGCTCACGCATCTGGAAACTGCTGGAAACCGGCAACCTGGACTTCAGCCTGTCCGGCATCACCAACGATGAACGAGAAAAGTTTGCAGCTTTTGCCTGGTATTTCGCCGACAAATACAGCCTGATCGTGCGCAAGGATGCCGCCGTGCAGAATCTGGCCGATTTTCAAACCCGCAACGACCTCAAACTGGGGGGGATTCTCAGCTTTCGCTACAGTGACACCATCAACCAGCTGGTAGACTCGCTCGATCATGAGGGGCGGCTGATCGGCAGCTACGACTACGATGCCCTGTACCAGAACCTGCGGCAGGGACGCACGCAGGCCATCATCATCGAGCCGTTTGATTATTCTGATCTGGACAAATACCAGGTGAGCAAGCTGGTGCGCATCATGGAAACCAACGACCAGCCCACCCCGCACGGGCTGATCATGTCGCGCAAGACCATTTCGCCGGAACAACAGGAACGCTGGCGCGAAATCATCAACAGCATGCGCCGCGATGGCAGCATGCTGAAGATATTCCGCAAGTATTTCAGCCGCGACGAAGCGCAGCAGATGATGAATTTCTGATCAGCCAGCGGGCTTCACTTGGTGGCCGCCAGCAGGTCCAGCCGGTCGGTACAGACGCTGTCCACGCCCCAGGCCATGATTTCACGCGCACGGGCCACCTCGTTCACCGTGTAGCACAGCAACTGGTAACCGGCAGCCTTGATGGCGATGGCCTGCTCCCGTGTCAGGGTGCTGTGATCGCAATGCAGGGCGATGCAGTCCATCTCCTGCAACATGGCCTGCCAGTTGGCCGGCACCTCCTCCACCAGCCAGGCGCGTGGCAGAGCCGGTACCGCATGCTGCGCAGCGCGCAAGGCATCAGCGCTGAACGATGACAATAGCGGCGGCACCGCTGCACCAGCCCACAAGCGTGCGGCCTCCTGCGCAACCAGCCGGCCGGTTTCTTCCTCGCGCCCGGGGCAGGGTTTGATTTCCACGTTCAGCAACATGCCCTGCGCCTGACAATACGCTGCCACATTGGCGAACGTGGGCAGTGCCTCTCCGGCAAAAGCCGCACCTTTCCATGCACCGGCATCAAGCTGCGCCAGGCTGGCCATGTCCAGCTCGGCAGCCAGGCCATGACCATTGCTGGTGCGGTCGACCGTATCGTCATGCAACAGGAAGCAGACATTGTCCGCCGACAGCTTCACATCGCATTCGGCAGCACGGTAGCCATAGGCAATGCCAGCACGAAAACCGGCCAGGGTATTTTCCGGGGCCATGGCCCCACCTCCCCGGTGTGCCACCACGGCAGGATAAGGCCAGGGGCTTGGCAGCTGCAGCTGGGACATCGATTCTCTCCATCAAGACGCTTGTAATAGTTGGACAGGCAGCGTTGGCCCGCGCCGATATGGCCTGACATAAACACGGCAGGCAGCAGATCACACCACCGCAGCATGCGCCATCTTGCATTAAAGCGGCAAAAAGCGCGCATTATCCGTCGCCGATGTGACGCATGCATGACAAAATCCGACCTGCACGGCAAGTCGGGTCTTAACACATGAGTCGGTGCCCGTACAGGCGCTTACTGGTAGCTCAGGCTATCAGCCTTGCCCCAGAACACCCGGTAGGCAAAGGCGGTATAAGCGATGATGCAAGGCAGCACCAGCAAGGCACCCCACAGGATGATCCACAAGGCCTCCGGATCGCTGGCGGCCTGCCAGATATCCATGCGCCCGATCACCACCTGCGGAAACACACTATAGGCCAGCCCCCAGAACGCCAGCAGCACAATGCCCACCGTGGCCGCAAAGGGCAGCCAGCAGTAGCGATCATTGCCAACAGCCTGGCGGCGCGCCAGCCGTGGCAGGATGATCAGCTGCAGGGCAAACAAGGCGACGGTTCCCAGCGGCAAGGGCAGCAGCAGGAATAACTGCGGCAGGGCAAACCATTTGGCGGCAATCGCCGGATTCACCAGCGGCGTCACCCCCGACACCAGCAACACCGCCAGGGCAGCGCCCGCCACACTATGGCGCGCCCAGCCTATGGCCTGAGCCTGCAAGCGGCCATCGGTTTTCATGATCAGCCAGCATGCCCCCAGCAAGGCGTAGGCCGCGGTCAGCCCGGCACCCACCAGCAAGGCAAACAGCCAGGGCAGCACGCCCTCGGCAAAACCGGTCAGGTAACGCCCCAGCATTACCCCCTGCGCCAGCGCCGCCAGCAGCGAGCCCAAGGCAAAGATGGCATTCCACCATGGGCGGTGCGGGTCACGCGCCTTGACGCGAAAGTCGAAAGCCACCCCACGCAGGATCAAGCCCACCAGCATCAGCAGTACCGGCACATACAGCGCACCAAACACCACGCCATGCGCCATGGGGAAGGCCACCAGCAACAGGCCCGCTCCCAGCACCAGCCAGGTTTCGTTGGCATCCCAGAACGGTCCGATGCTAGCCACCATACGGTCCTTGCCGGCATCGTCCGCCAGCGGCAGCAGCAGCCCCACGCCCAGGTCAAAGCCATCCAGCACCACATAAACCAGCATGGCCAAGCCCATCAGTCCGGCGAAGATCACCGGCAGCCAGTACGCAGCGTTCATGCCTGCACCTCCTTCAGCGTCACCGCCACATGGCCGGCCGCTTTCTTTGCCAGATGGAACAGCACCGAGACATAAGCCAGCAGCAGGCCGGCATACAGTGCGAGATAAGTCAGCAGCGAGCCGGCCACCATGCCGGTAGTGGCCTGCCCCGCCGCCTGCGCCGTGGTCAGCACACCGGTCACCAACCAGGGCTGGCGGCCAATCTCGGTGACATACCAGCCTGCCAGCGTGGCCACCCAGCCGGCAAAGGTCATGCCCACCAGCCAGCATAGCAGGCGCCGGTCCAGCTGCGCCGTGGCCTTGTTCCGCCGCAGCTGCCAGGCGCTAAACCAGGCAGTCAGCAGCATCAGCCCACCCACGCCCACCATCACGCGAAAACTCCAGAACACCTTGGCCACCGGCGGGTGCTGGGCAAATTCGTTCAGCCCGCGGATTTCGCCGTCCGGATCATGCTTGATGATCAGGCTGGCCAAACGCGGAATACCCAGCGCGTAGTCATTGCTCTGCGTTGCGGCATTGGGCAGGGCAAACAGCAGCAAGGGCGCGCCGCGCTCGGTATGCCACACCCCTTCGATGGCAGCCAGCTTGGCCGGCTGGTGCTCCATGGTATTCAGGCCGTGCGCGTCCCCCGCCAGGATTTGCAGCGGAATCAATAGCGCCGCCAGCCAGACACCGGTCTTCAGTGCCACAGCATTACCCGCGCTGCGGTCGGCCTTCAGTTGGCGATACGCCGACAGCCCGGCCACCAGAAAGGCCACGGTCAGGCCGGAGGCCAGCAGCATGTGGCTCAGCCGGTAAGGCATGGACGGATTGAAGATCACCTGCAGCCAGTCGGTCACATGAGCGCGGCCATCCTTCATCACGAAACCGGCCGGGGTTTGCATCCAGGAATTGAGCGCGATGATCCAGAAGGCCGACAGGCTGTTACCAAACGCCACCAGCAGCGTGGCAAAGGTATGCACCCGTTCCGACACCCGTGGCCGGCCAAACAGCATGATGCCGAGAAAGCCCGCCTCCAGGAAAAACGCGGTCAGGATTTCATAAGCCAGCAGCGGGCCGGCGATATTGCCCACCGTCTGCATATAGCCCGGCCAGTTGGTGCCGAACTGAAAGCTCATGGTGACGCCGCTGACCACGCCCAGCGCGAAGGACAGCGCGAAGATCTTCACCCAGAAGCCGTAGGCATCCATCCACGCCTGACGCCCCGTGCGCAGATAGCGCAGCTTGAAGAACAACAACACCCAGGCCAGCGCGATATTGATGCTGGGAAACAGAATGTGAAAGCTGATATTGGCGGCAAACTGGCTACGCGCCAGCGCCAGGGCATCCAGTTCCATGATTACTCCCGCTCCGTGTCGCGGCTGGTCAGCTTGCTCAGCGACTGGGTAAACTGCAGCACTTTCTGTACCTGCGAGCCCAGTTTCATCAGCCGCTGCAGGGTTTCCACATCCATGTGCTGGATGTCGGAAAACCAGGTGGTGACCAGCTCGATCAACTGGTACATCTCGCCCATGCGCGCCTGGGCATGGCGGTCGGCCTCGCTGCCGGCAGTCTCCATCATTGCCCCGCGCAACATGGTGAGGGTGGGTTCCACTTCGCGCTTCTTGCGCTCCTCGGCCAGGGTTTTGAAGATGGCCCACACATCATCCGGCGTGGAGAAGTATTCGCGCCGGTCACCCGGATAGTGCTGCAGCTTCACCAGCCGCCACGACTCCAACTCTTTCAGACCCATGCTGACATTGGAACGGGAAAAACTCAGGCGCTCGGCGATCTCGTCGGCATTGAGCGGCTTTTCGGAAACAAACAACAGGGCATAAATCTGACCGACGGTGCGATTGATGCCCCAGCGGCTGCCCATCTCGCCGAAATGCGAGACAAAGGACTGGACTAAAGGGGTGGCATTCATGGCTTCCTTAATTTTCAGTAATTTCTGAAACTTTGATAAAGATCATACTTTCGCCACTTGATACGCGTCAATGCACAGTTTGCTTGATTAAAAGACTTGCCAATCAGCACAGACCAAAGCAGCAACAGCACACTACCAGCACCACTGCCGACGACTGCCGCCTGACACCCGGCCCCTGCTACGGTAAAATCGCCCTTTCATGTCAGCGCCCCGCCATCGCGGGGCGTTGTCATCTGCACCCGATACCGACAAGAGCACCACGCCCATGAGCACGCCCCAGCACACTCCGATGATGGTCCAGTATTTTTCCCTGAAAAGTCAGCATGCCGACAAGCTGCTGTTCTACCGCATGGGCGATTTTTACGAGCTGTTCTACGAGGATGCAGAAAAGGCGGCGCGCCTGCTGGACATCACGCTGACCACACGCGGGGCCAGCGGCGGCAACCCGATCAAGATGGCCGGAGTGCCTTACCATGCGGCCGAAGGCTACCTGGCGCGGCTGGTGAAAATGGGCGAGTCGGTGGCCATTGCCGAGCAGATCGGCGACCCGGCGCTGGCCAAGGGTCCGGTGGAACGCAAGGTGGTACGCATCGTCACCCCCGGCACCCTCACCGACGCTGCCCTGCTGGACGACAAGCGCGACAATCTGGTGCTGGCGGTAAACATGTACAAGGGCACGCTGGGCCTGGCCTGGCTGTCGATGGCCAGTGGTGAATTCAAGATCATGCAAACCAGCGTGGAAGAATTCGCCAGCGAACTGGAACGGTTGAAACCAGCCGAGCTGGTGCTGCCGGACGACAGCGGCCTCAATATCTTCGAGCAGGTCAATTGCCCACGCAAAAAGCTGCCGCCCTGGCAGTTCGACACCGAATCCGCCCAACTGGCGCTGACCCGCCACTTTGGCACGCACGATCTGGCCGGTTTCGGCGCGGACACCCTGCCAGTGGCGGTGGGTGCAGCCGGTGCGCTGCTGGAATACGTCAAATCCACCCAGAGCGTGAATCCGGCACATATTTCCCAGTTGGCGGTGGAAGATGCCGGCGAGCTGATCCGCATGGATGCCGCCACCCGCCGCAATCTGGAACTCACCGAAACCATACGCGGCGAACCCTCGCCCACGCTGGCCTCCTTGCTCGACACCTGCGCCACCAGCATGGGTAGCCGTCTGCTGCGTCACTGGCTGCACCACCCCATCCGCCAGCATGCCAAGCTGCAACGGCGGTTGGAATCGGTGCGCGCCCTGCTGCCGCTGCATCAGGATGTGCACGGCCAGCTGCGCGAAGTAGCCGACATCGAACGCATCACCGCCCGCATCGCCCTGCGCAGCGCCCGCCCGCGCGATCTGGCGGCGCTGCGCGATTCGCTCAAGGCCCTGGTGGGTGCCAAGCAGCTGGCTAGCAGCCTGGATGCCCCGCTACTGGGCGAACTGGCGCGGCTGCTGCCGGATAATTCGCCGGTGGAAAGCCTGCTGGCAACCAGCATCCTGCCAGAACCGGCCACCTTTCTGCGCGATGGCGGGGTCATCAATCATGGCCTGAATGCGGATCTGGACGAACTGCGTGCCATCCAGACCGACTGCGGCGATTTCCTGCTGGCACTGGAAGCCCGCGAAAAGGAACGCACCGGCATCACCACCCTCAAGGTGGAATTCAACCGCGTGCACGGCTTCTATATCGAAGTCTCGCGAGCACAAGGCGACAAGGTGCCGGACGACTACCGCCGCCGCCAGACCCTGAAAAATGCCGAACGCTACATCACGCCGGAACTGAAAGAATTCGAAGACAAGGCCCTGTCGGCACAGGACCGCTCGCTGGCACTGGAAAAACAGCTGTACGAACAATTGCTGGACCAGCTGGCACCGCATATTCCCGACCTCAAGCTGATCGCCCAGGCCGTTGCCGGGCTGGACGTGCTGGCCGCCTTTGCCGAGCGCGCCAGCAGCAATAACTATGTCGAGCCGCAATTTGTCAGCGACACCCGACTGGAAATCATCGCGGGACGTCACCCTGTGGTGGAAGCCGAAGTGGAACGCTTCATCGCCAACGACACCCGCCTCAGCGACGAGCGCAAGCTGTTGCTGATCACCGGCCCGAACATGGGTGGTAAATCCACCTATATGCGCCAGAACGCGCTGATCACCCTGCTGGCCCACATCGGCAGCTTCGTGCCGGCAGAGCGCGCCATCATCGGCCAGATCGACCGCATCTTCACCCGCATCGGCGCCTCGGATGACCTGGCTGGCGGCCGCTCCACCTTCATGGTGGAGATGACCGAAACGGCGAATATCTTAAACAATGCCAGCGCGCAGTCGCTGGTGCTGATGGATGAAGTCGGCCGGGGTACTTCCACCTTCGACGGCCTGGCCCTGGCCTGGGCCATCGCCAAGGCACTGATCGAGAAAAGCCGCGCCTACACCCTGTTCGCCACCCACTATTTCGAGCTCACCACCCTGGCTGATCAATACCCGGCCGTCGCCAATGTGCACCTGTCTGCCGTCGAGCACAAAGACCGCATCGTCTTCATGCATCATGTGGACGAAGGCCCGGCCAGCCAGAGTTACGGCCTGGCGGTGGCCCAGTTGGCCGGGGTGCCGCCCAAGGTCATCCGCGAGGCCAGACGCTATCTGGTCGAGCTGGAAAACCAGTCGGCAGCCCGGGTCCAGCCCGACCTGTTCAGCGCACCACCGGCCCTGGCAGACACCGTGGAAAGCGAGCCGAATCCGGCGCTGGACATGCTGCAAGACATCAACCCGGACGAGCTGACCCCGCGCCAGGCACTCGACTTTCTCTATCAAGTGAAAAAAGTGCTGAATTGATACAGCAAAATGACAAGCATCATCTATGATGAAAAAATCATGACACGCAGAGAACAGGAGTAAGCACTATGTCGTCGCAGAGCACTGCCAGCAACCCGGGGTTTGTTCGCCTGTTTGGACACACTGGAGATGATGGCAGCATCACCCTTCAAGCCATCCGCGAGCGCGCCAGCAAGCAACTGGCCAGATTTGCCAGCCTGGCGGAAGAACAACTGGTGGAACGTCAGATCAGCATGCCACCAGCCATCAGTCTGGTAAGTTGCCCGGCGTGCAGCCTTACCCTGGAAAACAACCATCCCCAATCCGATGAAATCCTTAGCTGGCTGACTGACAACGCCAAGCTGTCCAGTCAGTTCAAAGAAGTAGAAGTGCTGTTCGAACTTGTACGTGCCGCTGAAGCCGCAGGTGAAATCTTCCCCGAGACATCCTGCTTTCATATTGGCCTGACCAGTGCCGGTCCCATTGCGTACTTCGAGGACCATTCGTGCAGTCCTTACCAGCAATAGTTTTGGCTTTCCGCCTTAGCCGTTCAGGGGAGACATCCGTCTCCCCTGGCTGCTTTTCAGCTCCACACCGGCCCTAGCCGGCCACAGAATTTACAGCGCATCAAAGAGAAAATTCGCTAGTAATCATCAGACTCTCCATCCGGCCTGCCCTTCTACCATCAAGGTATCTCACACCTTTGGAGCAAGAACATGCCGCTGACCGAATCCCCCCTCCAGCCTGCACAGGCCCTGCCGGCCCCCACCCTGAGCGACAATTTGCGCCTGCAAGCCAAAACCCTGCTGGGCAGCCTGGGACGGCAAGCCCGCCTCGAACTACTCACCCGCGGCATACACATCCCGCCCGCCATCTGCCTGGGCAGTGACTCGCACGGACAAGTGCAGCTACTCAGCCCACATCCGCAGGCTCGACAAATTCGCCTGTGGCTGAAAAACAGCCATTACCTGGGCGAACTGTTCCTGGAGCTAAGCAGCCTGTTCGAACTGTTGCAGGCCTGTAGCACAGAGCGTCCTGCCGCCGCACAGCGCCGCTTCTGCCTCGGTCTGACTTCGGCCGGCCCGCTGGCCTACTTCGAGGACTACCCTCAGCCGGCCACCGCCTCACACCCTCATTGAGCCCGGCCACACACATGCACAAGGGAAGCATCGGCTTCCCTTGTTCAGTTTTGCCCGGCAGCCCGCCGGGGAGGTCGCGCCTGCCGCCGCGCCAGCGCGTGGACAAAGCGCATTTCTTCCGGGTAGGGATAGAAATCCTCCATATGGCCATCCCGGATGCGCTGCTGGCGCTGCTGCCAGAATGCCGGCGTCAGCAAGTCGCGGTGATAATGCAGAAAGGTCTTGCGCACCAGCGGGTCGCCCAGCAGAAAGGTGGCGAACTCCTCGGGGAACACATCGTTGCACGCTACCGGATACCAGACCTCGCCGGACATCTCCATTTCCGGGTTGGGCGCTTCCGGTATCTGGCGAAAATGGCAATCGGTCAGGTATTCGATTTCATCGTAGTCATAGAAGATTACCCGGCCGTAACGGGTGACGCCGAAGTTCTTGAACAACATGTCTCCGGGGAAGATATTGGCAGCGGCCAACTCCTTGATGGCCAGGCCGTAATCACGGATCACCCGCTCTTTTTCCTGCTCATCACAGTTCATCAGATAGATGTTCAGCGGCTTCATGCGCCGCTCGATATACAGGTGACGGATGACAATGCTGTCTTCGCCCTCTTCCATCATCGACGGCGCCAGGCTGCGCAGCTCCTCGAGCAGTTCGGCGGTAAAGCGCTGGCGTGGAAAGGCGACATTGGAGAACTCCAGCGTGTCCGACATGCGCCCCACCCGGTCGTGCCGCTTCACCAGCCGGTATTTCTGCTTCACCGTGTCGCGGTCTATTTCCTTGGGGCCGCCAAACACATCCTTGATCAGCTTGAACACATAGGGGTAAGACGGCAGCGTGAACACCAGCATCACCAGCCCGCGAATGCCGGGGGCAATGATGAACTGGTCATTGGAATGCTGCAGATGCTGCATGAAATCGCGGTAGAAGGTGTTCTTGCCCTGCTTCTGCAAACCCAGCATGGTGTAAAGCTCAGCCTTGGTCTTGCCCGGCAGCATGCCGCGCAGAAACTGCACATAGCCGGAGGGGACTTCCATATCCACCAGAAAGTAGGCGCGGCTGAAGGAAAACAGCACGCCGATACGCCATGGCTCCAGCAATACGGTATCCAGATACAGGCCGCCGCCCGCGTCGTGCAATATCGGGATAGCAAAGGGATAGCTCAGCCCGCCATTGATCACCTTGCCAAAAATATAGGCGGTCTTGTTGCGATAAAAGGGTGAGGACAACACCTGTATCTGCAGATTGGCCTCGGCATGCGGCCAGGCTCCGGCAAAGAAGTCATTGGCATACTGCAAGACCAGCGCCAGATCGCGGCGCAAGCGAACAAAGGGGCGGTTCCAGCCCATGTCGGCAATGATCTGCCGCATCACCCGGCGCAAGCTGCTGCTGGCCGGATAGTAACTGCGATAGGACGGCGGGTCGGACTCGATATATTCAGTGGAAATGGCCGGGCGGATGAAGATGAAATCGTTGTTGAAATAATCCCGGTGCAGCATGCGGGTGAACACCGAGTTGAAAAAGGTCTCCGCCAGTTCCGGCTGCTTGTGATTGGTCAGCAGGCCGATGAAATACAGCTTGGCCTGCTGCCATATTTCATCGTCCAGCAGATCGGCATGAAACTCCCCGTGCAGGCGCGCGACTGTTTCCACCACCCGCTCATCGTAAAACTGGATGCGATCACGAATAGCCTGCTGCACACCCTGCCAGTCGCCGCGCTCGAACAAGGCCTTGGCCTGGCGGTTGCAGTCGCGAAACAGGCGGTAGTGCTTGTCAAAACCATCGATCAGAGCCTGAGCGATATCACGCGCTACCGGATTGTAATACTCGGGAATCTGCATGCTCTGGCCTCGGTGTTGCCACGCCACCCATCACGGCAAACGACAGGCAGTCATGGCTTGTTTCTGCGGGCAAAGCGGAATGAGGGCTGCGGCCCCGCCTTGCTGCCTGCGGCTGTGCTCTTGCGGGCGGGGGCGTCGCTGCCCCGCCCCAGACGCTCAGCATGCGACAGCGCCGGCAAATCTTCAAGATTCACACTGATGCTGCGCAGCTCCCCCGGTTGCAGCCCATCCAGCTGCCAGGGGCCAATCGCCGCCCGCACCAGGCGCAACGTGGGCAGCCCCACCTTGGCCGTCATGCGGCGCACCTGGCGATTCTTGCCTTCACTGATGATGATTTCCAGCCAGCAGTCCGGCACCGTCTTGCGAAAACGTACCGGCGGCTTGCGTTCCCACAGCGCCGGCGGCTCGATCTGCCGCGCCTGTGCCGGTCGGGTGACAAAATCGCCCAGATCAACCCCCGCGCGCAATGCCTCCAGCTGCGCCTCGCTCACCTGTCCCTCCACCTGCACCCAGTAGGTCTTGGGCAGTTTCCAGCGCGGGTCGCTGATACGGTGCTGCAAGGCACCTTCGCCGGTCAGCAGCAGCAAACCTTCGCTATCGGTATCCAGCCGGCCAGCCGGGTAGACACCAGGAAGCGCGATATGGTCTTTCAGCGTGGGATGCCGCTCATGCTGGGAAAACTGGCAGATAACACCATAAGGCTTGTTGAACAGGATGAGCTGGGACATTTTCTGGCAAACCGTAGAACGAGTGATGCGCCGGATGATAGCAAGGACTGTGTACTGCGGTCATGCCAGAACAAGTCGGGCAGGCCACTGCAACAAACTATTCGCATCGCTGTCTGTTGCAGTGGCTATGCTGTGGAGTGCAGCTCACAGCACCGGTGCGGAAAATTCACATTCGAACAGTTGTTTATCTTGTCG
The DNA here is from genome assembly GCF_003852595.1 of Aquitalea sp. FJL05. NCBI lineage: Bacteria > Pseudomonadati > Pseudomonadota > Betaproteobacteria > Neisseriales > Chromobacteriaceae > Aquitalea > Aquitalea sp. FJL05. The sequence continues at coordinate 190,702 of NZ_QAJS01000005.1, read as the reverse complement.
AAATGACAAAGTTCGGATACTTACAAACAGTGCGCAGATTTGAGGGGTATAATTCACTTCCGAAAAGTCACCCGCAAGTCCAGGGGCCACGCTGCCACGCACAGGCTGCCTGGCGCAGTCCGGCAAAACGCCCGCCTGATGCAGTGCCTTTCCACGCGCCTAGCGGAACATCCCCCAGTATGCGAAAGCCGCCTTGCGTAGTTGTTCTGACGTCAAAATAATCATTGGAGATAGAGTATGCCCACAAAGCAGCCGACCATCATCTACACCCTGACCGACGAAGCACCGGCGCTGGCCACCAGCGCCTTCCTGCCGGTCGTTCGTACCTTTACCGGCGCTGCCGGCATCAACATCGAAACGGCAGATATCTCGGTTGCTGCCCGCGTACTGGCCGAATTCCCCGAATACCTGACTGAAGAACAAAAAGTACCGGATACGCTGAGTACCCTGGGCAAGCTGACCCAGGACCCGGACACCAACATTATCAAGTTGCCGAACATCAGTGCTTCGGTTTCGCAGCTGATCTCCTGCATCAAGGAACTGCAATCCAAGGGCTATGCCCTGCCCGACTACCCGGAACTGCCCAGCAGCGATGCCGACCATGCCCTCAAGACCCGCTACGCCAAGTGTCTGGGCTCGGCCGTCAACCCGGTACTGCGCGAAGGCAACTCCGACCGCCGCGCCCCGCTGGCCGTGAAAAACTACGCCAAGAAACACCCGCACTCCATGGGCGAATGGAAGCAATGGTCGCAAACCCATGTTTCCCACATGCACCATGGCGACTTCTACCATGGCGAAAAGTCCATGACGCTGGACAAGGCGCGTGACGTGAAGATGGAGCTGACCACCAACAGTGGCAAGACCATCGCCCTCAAGCCCAAGCTGGCCCTGCAAGCTGGCGAAATCATCGACTCCATGTTCATGAGCAAGAAGGCGCTGTGCGACTTCTACGAACAGGAAATGGAAGACTGCCGCGAATCCGGCATCCTGTTCTCGCTGCACGTGAAAGCCACCATGATGAAGGTGTCCCACCCCATCGTGTTTGGCCACTGCGTCAAGATCTACTACAAGGATGCTTTCGAAAAACACGGCAAGCTGTTCGAAGAGCTGGGCGTCAACGTCAATAACGGCATGGCCAACCTCTACGAAAAGATCGAGACCCTGCCGGCCACCAAGCGCGAAGAAATCATCCGCGACCTGCACGCCTGCCAGGAACACCGTCCGCGTCTGGCCATGGTGGACTCCGCCAAGGGCATTACCAACTTCCACTCGCCCAACGACGTGATTGTCGATGCTTCCATGCCGGCCATGATCCGTGGCGGTGGCAAGATGTGGGGTGCCGATGGCAAGCCGGCAGACTGCAAGGCCGTGATGCCGGAATCCACCTTTGCCCGTATCTATCAGGAGATGATCAACTTCTGCAAATGGCACGGCAACTTCGACCCGCGCACCATGGGCACCGTGCCTAACGTTGGCCTGATGGCGCAGAAGGCCGAAGAGTACGGCTCGCACGACAAGACCTTCGAAATCGCCGAAGATGGCGTGGCCAACATCGTTGACCTGGCGACCGGCGAAATCCTGCTGAGCCAGAACGTGGAAGCTGGCGACATCTGGCGCATGTGCCAGGTGAAGGATGCCCCGATCCGCGACTGGGTGAAGCTGGCCGTTACCCGCGCCCGCAACTCCGGCATGCCGGCAGTGTTCTGGCTCGACCCGTACCGCCCGCACGAAAACGAGCTGATCAAGAAAGTGGAAACCTATCTGCAGGACTACGACACCAGCGGCCTGGAAATCCACATCATGTCCCAGGTCCGCGCCATGCGCTTCACCCTGGAACGTGTCGCCCGCGGCCTGGACACCATCTCGGTGACCGGCAACATCCTGCGCGACTACCTGACCGACCTGTTCCCCATCATGGAACTGGGCACCTCGGCCAAGATGCTGTCCATCGTGCCGCTGATGGCCGGTGGCGGCATGTACGAAACCGGTGCCGGCGGTTCGGCACCGAAGCATGTACAACAGCTGCTGGAAGAAAACCACCTGCGCTGGGACTCGCTGGGCGAATTCCTGGCGCTGGCGGTATCGCTGGAAGAACTGGGCATCAAGACCGGCAACAACAAGGCCAAGATCCTGGCCAAGACCCTGGACGCCGCCACTGGCAAGCTGCTGGACAACGACAAGTCGCCGTCGCGCCGCACCGGTGAGCTGGACAACCGTGGCAGCCAGTTCTACTTGGCCAGCTACTGGGCCGAAGCACTGGCCGAGCAAACCGAAGATGCCGAACTGCAAGCCCAGTTCGCCCCGCTGGCCAAGCAGCTGGCAGGCAGCGAGCAGCAAATCATCGACGAGCTGAAAGCCGTACAGGGCCAGCCGGCCGACATCGGCGGCTACTACCTGCCGGATACTGCCAAGTGCCAGGCCGTGATGTGCCCGAGCGCCACTTTCAATAGCGCACTGCAAGCCGTACAGGCCTAAGCCTTGCCCGGCCCATGCCGGCCGGCAGCAAACCACCAAGCGCCAGGATCCGCCCTGGCGCTTTTTTTATCCGCCCTTCCCCCGCCAACGATTTTCCAAAAAATTTGTCTGAATAATCCTCTGCAACAGCCCCGCCACAGTCTAGGCTGAGTGAGTGGAGAAACACTGCTTCAGTCGCAGCCCGTTACCCAGTTACCAGGAGAGAACAACAATGAGTGAATCCCATATCAAGGTTCCCGCAGCAGGACAGAAAATCATCCCGGGGCAAGCCATCCCCGACCACCCCATCATTCCCTTCATCGAAGGCGATGGTATCGGCATCGACATCACCCCGGTCATGATCAAGGTGATCGATGCTGCGGTGGCAAAAGCCTATGGCGGAGCCAAGAAAATCCACTGGATGGAAGTGTATGCCGGCGAGAAATCGACTCGCCTGTATGGGCCGGATGAATGGCTGCCCAAAGAAACCTTCGACGCGCTGAAAGAATACGCGGTGTCGATCAAGGGCCCGATGACCACCCCGGTAGGTGGTGGCATCCGCTCGCTCAATGTAGCCCTGCGCCAGGAGCTTGACCTCTACCAGTGCGTACGCCCGGTGCAGTACTTCCAGGGCGTGCCCTCACCGCTCAAGCAACCCGAGCTGGTCAATATGGTGATCTTCCGCGAGAACACCGAAGACATCTATGCCGGCATCGAATGGCAAGCCGGCTCCGATGCCGTCAAGAAAGTGATCGCCTTCCTGCAAAACGAAATGGGCGTGAAGAAAATCCGCTTCCCGGACAGCTCCGGCATCGGCATCAAGCCGATCTCGGTCGAGGGAACGGAGCGCCTGGTGCGCGCGGCCCTCAAATACACCATAGACAATGACCGCAGCAGCCTGACCATCGTCCACAAGGGCAATATCATGAAGTTCACCGAAGGCAACTTCCGTGATACCGCCTATGCGCTGGCTCGCCGCGAATTCGGAGCCGAACTGATCGCCGGCGGCCCGTGGTGCAAGTTCAACAATCCCCAGACCGGCCGCGAGATCATCGTCAAGGACGCCATTGCCGATGCCTTCCTGCAGCAAATCCTGCTGCGCCCGGCAGAATACGACGTAATCGCCACTACCAATCTCAACGGCGACTACATCTCCGATGCACTGGCCGCGCAGGTCGGCGGCATCGGCATCGCACCGGGCGCCAATATCTCGGACAAGTACGCCTGCTTCGAGGCCACCCACGGCACGGCGCCCAAATACGCCGGTCTGGACAAGGTCAACCCTGGCTCGCTCATCCTGTCGGCCGAAATGATGCTGCGCCACCTAGGCTGGACCGCCGCCGCCGACTTGGTGATCAAATCCATGGAAGCCGCCATTGCCGACAAACAGGTTACTTACGACTTCGCCCGGCTAATGGAAGGTGCCACCGAGGTCTCCTGCTCCGGCTTTGGCGACGCCATGATCGCCCGCATGTAAGCCATCGACAGGTTTAGCCCGCCACCAGGCCCGCTCATCGCGGGCCTTGCGTGTTTCAGCCATCCACCAGGGCGCGCGCCGCGTCCAGAACCAGCGTTTTTGCCGCATCCACCCGCTTGCCTGCACGCCAGGCCATCATCACCTCCCAATGCCACGCGGGCAGCTCCGGCAGACACAGCCTGACCAGGGTGCCGTCCTGCAGATCAGCCTTGATCGACAGTTCCGGCATGAAAGAGACAAAACGATGGCGCAATACCAGCTCACGCGCCGCCGATGCCGGCTGTACCGCATGAATCGGGCTGGGCAGCTGCCGCACCATGCGGATTTGCTGGATCAGGCTCTCGCACTCATCCCCCCAGAACTGCGGGGCAATGCGATGGCGGGCAATATCAGCCAGCGCCAAGGGCGTGCGGCAGTCCGCCAGCGGGTGATGGGCAGCCACAACCGCGACAATCGGCGAACGCCACAGCAGCTCCATCTGAATGCCGGCCATCGCCGGACATTTCAGTACAAAGCCCACCTCCACCTGCCCGGTCAGCAGGTCTTGCATGATCTGCTGCGAGTGGTCGGTACCGCAGCGTATCTCCATCGGCGCATCCGCCAGCTTCATCAGCAAAGGTCCGAAAACCGGTGAGGTCAGCGATGGCAGGCAGGATAGCCGGATACGCGGCACGCTCGGTGTGCCCTGCATGGTTTCCAGCCCTTGCCGGTAGGCCGCAACCGACTGGCGTGCAGCAACAAGGAAAGCCTGGCAGGCATTGGTGGCCACCGCACCACGCCGATGCCGGGTAAACAGGCGGACATCCCACTGCTGCTCCAGCAGGCTGATACGCTGGCTGACCTGTGGCTGCGACCAGCCACGCTTGGCTGCTGCCTGGCTGAAACTGCCCAGCTCAGCCACATCCAGCAATAACTCCAGATCAGACAAAGCGACAGACATAAAAAGATTGCATATGAAATATTAGTAGAAGTCGACTTACATAATAGCAGGCCGCCTCCCTAAAATGCTGTACGGATGAGGAGAACACATGGCTTCGGCACAACGGGCACGCAAACTGGGCAAGGCATTTATCCTGCTGGACAACCTGCTGGTGATATTCGGTTTCTTCATGGTTTTCCCGCTGATCAGCCTGCATTTTGTTGACCAGTTAGGCTGGAGCGCCACGATCGTCGGCCTGGCACTGGCACTGCGCCAGTTCATGCAGCAGGGGCTGGGCCTGTTTGGTGGCTCGCTGGCCGACCGCTACGGTGCCAAGCCCTTGATTGTCTGCGGCATGCTGATGCGCGCCGCCGGCTTTGCCTGCATGGCACTGGCGCATGCTCCGTGGCTGCTGTTTGTCTCCTGCCTGCTCTCCGGGCTGGGTGGGACCCTGTTCGATCCACCGCGCACGGCGCTGGTGGCCAAACTGGTACGTCCCAGAGAGCGGCCACATTTTTATGCCATCCTGATGATGCAGGACAGCGCTGGTGCGGTGGCTGCGGCCCTGCTGGGCTCCTGGCTGCTGCAATTCGACTTCCGCTGGGTTGGCCTGGCAGGAACCGGCATGTTCGTGCTGGCCGCCGTGGTCAACGCCCTGCTGCTGCCGCCGTACCGGGTCGCTACGGGCAAGACGTCCCCCTGGCACTCCATGCGTATCGTCTTGCACGATCGCAGCTATATGCGCTTTGTACTGACCTTGAGCGGCTATTACATGCTCGCGGTACAAGTCATGCTGCTGGTCCCGGTGACCATCAAACAGCTGACCGGCAATTATCAGGCCGTAGGCTGGATGTATATGCTGGAAACCTGCTTGTCACTCAGCCTGCTTTATCCGCTGGCACGCTGGGGAGAACGCTATCTGCGCCGCGAACAGCGCATGCTGATCGGCCTGGGACTGATGAGCCTTAGTCTGGCCATCATGAGCAGCGTGCAACATCCGCTGGCAGCCTTTGTCATTCTGGCCGTGTTTTTTCTGGGGTCCATCATCATGGAGCCGGCACGGGAAACCTATATCGCCGGGCTGGCCAAGGCACAGGCTCGAGCCAGCTATCTGGGCTGCAGCCGACTCGGGCTGGCTTTGGGTGGGGCAGTGGGCTATGTTGGAGGAGGGTGGCTGCTGGACATGTCTCGCCAATGGCAGCTGCCGGCGCTGCCTTGGCTGTGCCTGGCGATGATTGGTGCCATCACCTTGCTGGCACTATGGGGGCAGTTGCTGCGCACCCCTGCCAGCACGCGCTATGCCAGCAATACCATTTGATCAAAAAACAAAACCCGCCGGTTGGCGGGGTTTTGTTTGAAGCTGTCGGGACGTTGACCGGTTAGATCAGCGTACCTGGCAATCCTGGCGCATCCTCTGCCTGATCAGGCAGCCTGGATGTTCGACGCTTGCTTGCCTTTCGGGCCGCTAACGATGTCAAAGCTTACACGTTGACCCTCTTTCAGAGTCTTGAAGCCTTGCATATTGATGGCGGAGAAATGGGCAAACAGGTCTTCACCACCCTCATCCGGGGTAATAAAGCCAAAGCCTTTAGCGTCGTTGAACCACTTAACGGTACCAATTGACATGTTACTTCCTTGATTGACTATGGCTGGTGAGGCCGACCAACTTAAAGCCTGCTGCCCATTCCGGCTTATCCGGGAATGCCAAACAGCTAAGCCAAGCACCTGAACAGCATTTCTACGCAACCATCGTGATAGCGTCAAGTCCAAAAGGAATTCGCACTCGCCCCTTGAAAAAAAGTCAGGGGGAACCAAAATTGAAGTAAACCGCGGTTTAACTGAAAGTCGACATGTCCACGCAGTTCAGCAACGACGCCGTCAAAGAGGTGTCACGGGTGAGGACCACCCCTCCCCCAATGTATAAGGTATTGTTATTGAACGATGATTTCACCCCAATGGAATTTGTGGTGGAAGTGTTGCAGCAGTTGTTCCACATGAACAGGGAAAAGGCTACCCAGGTCATGTTGCAAGTCCATACGCAAGGTCACGGCGTGTGTGGCGTTTATACCAAAGACGTGGCTGCCACCAAGGTTGAACAGGTGTCGCAATTTGCCAAAGCACACCAGCATCCGCTTCAGTGCGTAATGGAGGAAAACTGATGATTGCCCAGGAGCTTGAAGTAAGCCTGCATATGGCGTTCATGGACGCCAGGCGCAAGCGCCACGAGTTCATCAGCGTGGAGCATTTGCTGCTTGCCATGATCGACAATCCCTCCGCCGCCGATGTTTTGCGCGCCTGCGGGGCCAATCTCGACCAGCTGAAAAAACAGCTGGGCGACTTCATCGACGAACACACCCCCACCGTTCCCGGGGAAACCGAGGTCGAAACCCAACCCACGCTGGGCTTCCAGCGGGTGATTCAACGCGCCATCCTGCATGTGCAATCTTCCGGCAAGAAGGAAGTGACTGGCGCCAACATTCTGGTGGCCATCTTCGGCGAAAAAGACTCGCATGCCGTTTATTACCTGCATCAGCAGGGAATTTCGCGCCTAGATGTGGTCAATTTCATCTCGCACGGCATTACCAAACAGCGCTCGCCGCAACACCCGCCCGAGCCACGTGAGCAGCACAACGAATCCGAGGGCGAAGAGCAATCTACCGGCCCGGGCGGCGCGCTGGAAAACTACACGCTCAACCTTAACCAGCAGGCACGCGATGGCAAGATCGATCCACTGATCGGCCGTGAGCTGGAACTGGAACGTACCGTGCAAATCCTCTGCCGCCGCCGCAAGAACAACCCCTTGCTGGTGGGTGAAGCTGGCGTGGGCAAGACGGCGATTGCCGAAGGGCTGGCACGGCGCATCGTCAACAACGAAGTGCCGGATGTACTGTCCAAGGCCACCGTGTATGCGCTGGACATGGGTGCGCTGCTGGCTGGCACCAAATACCGTGGCGATTTCGAGCAACGCCTCAAGGCCGTCATCAAGCAGCTGACCGAAGACGAACACGCCATTCTGTTCATCGACGAGATTCACACCCTGATCGGTGCCGGCGCAGCTTCCGGCGGGACTCTGGATGCCTCCAACCTGCTGAAGCCGGCGCTATCCAATGGCAGCCTGCGCTGCATTGGTGCCACGACCTATAACGAATACCGTGGCATTTTCGAAAAGGACAACGCCCTGTCGCGACGCTTCCAGAAGATTGACGTGGCTGAACCGACAGTGGAACAGACCGTGGAAATCCTCAAGGGGCTGAAATCGCGCTTCGAGGCCCATCATGGCGTGAAGTACACCCAGGCAGCGCTGTCCACCGCGGCCGAACTGTCCGCGCGCTATATCAACGACCGTCACCTGCCGGACAAGGCCATTGACGTGATCGACGAAGCAGGTGCTGCACAAAAAATCCTGCCCAAGTCGCGGCAGAAAAAGGTGATCAACAAGTCCGAGATCGAAGAGATCGTGGCCAAGATCGCCCGTATTCCGCCCAAGACCGTCTCTAGCGATGACCGGAATGTGCTGAAAAACCTGGAGCGCGATTTGCGCAACGTGGTGTTCGGCCAGGACAAGGCCATTGAAAGCCTGGCTACCGCCATCAAGATGACCCGCTCTGGCCTGGGTAATCCGCAAAAGCCCATCGGTTCCTTCCTGTTCTCCGGCCCGACCGGGGTGGGCAAGACCGAGGTCGCCAAGCAGCTGGCCTATGTGCTGGGCGTAGAGCTGATCCGCTTCGACATGTCCGAGTATATGGAGCGACATGCGGTCAGCCGCCTGATTGGCGCACCTCCCGGCTATGTCGGCTTCGAACAGGGCGGTCAGTTGACCGAAGCCATCAGCAAACACCCGTATGCCGTACTGCTGCTGGATGAGATCGAAAAAGCGCATCCCGACATCTACAACGTGCTGTTGCAGGTGATGGACCATGGCACCCTGACCGATAACAACGGTCGCAAGGCAGACTTCCGCAATGTGGTGATCATCATGACCACCAATGCCGGTGCCGAAGCCATGTCCAAGCCGACACTGGGCTTTACCCAGTCCAAGGAAGCCGGTGATGAAATGGCCGACATCAAGCGCCTGTTCAGCCCGGAATTCCGCAACCGGCTGGACGCCACGATCTCCTTCAAGACGCTGGATGAGCAGATCATCATGCAGGTGGTGGACAAGTTCCTGATGCAGCTGGAGCACCAGCTCAGCGACAAGAAGGTGGAAATCCACTTTACCGACGCGCTGCGCGCCTTCCTGGCCAAACGTGGCTTTGACCCGCTGATGGGCGCTCGCCCGATGGCACGGCTGATTCAGGACACCATCCGCAAGGCACTGGCCGACGAGCTGCTGTTTGGCCGCCTGGCCAATGGCGGAGAAGTGACAGTGACGGTCAATGAGCAGGATGTGGTTGAGCTGCAATTCGACCCAGAAACACTGGCCGCCGAACCAGCCTGAGCCATCCCGCCATCACCACAACGCCCGCATCGTCTGCGGGCGTTTTTTTTGCTGACGACCTCCCGGCTCAGCCACGCGGATGGTGCTGGGCATGCAGCTGCTTTAGCCGTTCGCGCGCCACATGGGTATAAATCTGCGTGGTGGAAATATCAGAATGACCCAGCAGCAGCTGCACCACACGCAGATCGGCACCATGATTGACCAGATGGGTGGCGAAGGCATGCCGCAACATATGCGGACCGATGGGTGGCAAGCCCTGCTGTCGGGCATAGCCGGCAATCAGATGCCAGGCCATCTGCCGCGTCATGCCGGCCTTGCGCTGGGTGACAAACACCGCATCGCACTGCGCGCCCGCCAGTAACAATGGCCGCGCCTCGCGAAAATAACGCTCCAGCCACTCCAGCGCCACCTCACCCAAGGGCACCATGCGCTCCTTGTTACCCTTGCCACGGGTAATGATCAGCCCGGTAATCATGTCCAGCTGCTGCAGGGTCAGCCCAACCAGCTCGGATACCCGCAGACCGGTGGCATACAGCACCTCCAGCATGGCCCGATCACGCAAACCCAGTGGCACATCCACATCAGCAGCTTGTAGCAGCTGCTCCACCTGCCCCTCGGACAAGGCCTTGGGCAAGCGCTGCCCCAGCTTGGGACTGCCCAGATGCGTGGTCGGATCGTCAGCACGATGGCCACTGGCCAGCAGAAACTGGTAGTAGCGCCGCAGACAGGACAGCTGGCGGGCACGGGTGGCCGGCTTTTCGGTATCAACAGCCATCAGCAAGGCACGCTGGATGAGCGCCTGGTCCGCCATGTCCAGCTCCGCACCCAGCGCCTGCAACTGCCTCTGCAGCTTGAGCAGGTCGCGGCGGTAAGCCGCCAGCGTATTGGCTGACAGTCCGTCGGTCAGCCACAGGTGATCCAGAAACCGGTCTATGCTTTCGCTACTCATGCCCTTCCCTCACCTTGTCCTGGCGGCAGACGCAAAAAAGCGCAAGGCAGCTGCCTTGCGCTTTTATCATACCTGACGGTATCAGGATCAGCCTTGCTTGCGAGCCGGCAGTTTTTCCTTGATACGTGCAGACTTGCCGGTACGGCCGCGCAGGTAGTACAGCTTGGCGCGACGTACATCACCACGGCGCTTCACTTCTACGGAAGCCACCAGCGGGGAGTAGGACTGGAAAGTACGCTCAACACCTTCACCGGCGGACATCTTGCGCACGATGAAAGAGCTGTTCAGACCACGGTTACGCTTGGCGATAACAACACCTTCGTAAGCCTGCAGACGTTCGCGGTTACCTTCCTTTACCTTGACATGAACCACAACGGTATCGCCAGGAGCGAATTCCGGGATGGTTTTGCCCAGGCGGGCGATTTCTTCTTGCTCGAGTTTCTGGATCAGATCCATGTTTTACTCCGGTTTTTTGAGGATATCTTGTTCCTGCTGGTACTCTGCCAGCAGCCGAGATTCCTGTTTTGTCAAAGAGCGGCCTTGCAACAGATCCGGGCGACGTTTCCACGTCCTTCCCAGCGCCTGCTTCAACCGCCATTTAGCAATCAGTGCATGATTTCCGGACATAAGCACATCCGGCACCCGCATGCCCTGATAGTCTTCGGGTCGGGTATAGTGCGGACAATCAAGGAGTCCGTTCACAAATGAATCTTCATAAGCAGACTGGGCATCGTTGAGCACGCCAGGAAGCAGTCGAATGACCGCATCCATCAGCACCATGGCTGGCAGTTCACCACCGGACAACACGTAGTCGCCAATGGAAACCTCCTCATCCACCTGGCGCTCGATCAAGCGCTCATCCACCCCTTCGTAACGGCCACACAATACAATGAGACCAGGACGCTGGGATAGCTCCACCGCCTTCTCGTGCGATAAGGCACGACCCTGCGGTGACAGGTAAATGACATGACTCTCTTCGACACCTGCTGCCTGCTGCCGCGCCTTGGCTGCCGTAATGGCAGCTTCCAGCGGTTCGATCAGCATCAGCATGCCAGGCCCACCACCATAGGGACGGTCGTCCACACGGCGATAGTTGTCATGGGTGAAATCGCGTGGATTCCATTTCTGGAAATCCCAAATGCCCAAATCAAGCGCCCGCTGGCTTACGCCAAAGCGGGCGATGGCATCGAACATTTCCGGAAACAGCGTGATGGCATCGATATGCATCAGTAGTCGAGGCCCCAGTCCACTGAAATACTGGCCTCAGCCAGATTTACATTCAGCACAAACTGGCCGACAAAGGGAATCAGCCGCTGGCCGTGTTCACCTTCAACTACCAATACATCGTTGGCACCGGTTTCCATCAATTCGGTTACCTTGCCAAGCACCACGCCTTGCCGGTTGACGACAGACAGGCCGATCAGATCGGACCAGTAATATTCGCCTTCACCGGCTTCCGGCAATTCACTACGGGGAACAGCAACTTGCAGGCCGCGTAGGGCTTCCGCCCCGTCACGATCGTCAACGCCTTGCAGCTTGGCGGATAAACCCTTGGGTTGCACTGCCCCGTTTTCAAATGTGTACGGCTTCCAGCTGTCATCCTTGCCCAGCCACCAGACCGGGTAGTCAAACAGACCGTCAGCGTATTCGGTATCGGCCTGGACTTTCACCCAGCCCTTGATACCGAAGGCGCCACGCACAAACCCCATCAAGACGAGATCTTCTTTGCGCATGCGCCTTAGTCCGTTAGTTGAGTCAACGAACGATTAGGCAGCAACCTTCTGCTCTTTCAGCAGCTTGGCTACGGCGTCGGTAACCTGAGCGCCAACGCCGATCCAGTAGTTCAGACGATCGGAAGTCAGGCGCACGCGCTCTTCCTTCTCGTTAGCTACCGGGTTGTAGAAGCCAACGCGCTCGATGAAGCGACCGTCACGACGGTTACGGGAATCGGTCACCACGATGTTGTAGAACGGACGGTTCTTGGCGCCGCCACGTGCCAGACGAATCACTACCATTGTCGATTGTCCTTAGATAAAAACGGTATCGTAGAAAAGCCCACGATTCTATGGCACTTTTCCCTTATCTTGCAAGCGCTTAATACGCTTGCGGCCCGGCGTGGCCCATATCAGCAGGCAGGACGCCCCTGTTTGACGGATAAAAACCACACACCAGGGCGGTATGGGCGACCATCGGCCGCCCAAGCTGGGTTACAGGATTTTGGTGACGATGGTCAGCGCCCGGTCTTCCGGGTGGGTTTCCACGGTAAAGCCCAGCTTGTGCATCAGCTTGAGCATGCCCTTGTTGCCGGCCAGCACTTCGCCGCGCATGACCTTCAGCCCCTGCTCGCGGGCAGCATCAAACAAGGCATTCATCAGAATGTAGCCAATACCCTTGCCCTGCCACTTGTCGGCCACTTCCAGTGCGAACTCGCAGCCTTCGTTGTCCGGGTCGGTAATGAAACGCGCCACCGCCTGCTGCTCCTCGCCCTTTTCCGTCTCGCAAGTCATGGCCAGTGCCATCTCACGGTCGTAATCCAGCTGAGTGAAGCGCACCAGCATGGTCTGCGACAGCTGCTTGATACTGGACATATAGCGGTTGTAACGGCTTTCGTCGGACAGGGTCCGCACGAACTCCTGCTGCATTTCGGCATCTTCCGGCCGTACCGGGCGGATGGTGACCGGCATGCCATCGTTCAGCGTGGCACTGCGTACCATGTGCATGGGGTAAGGCATGATGGCCATGTGGCCGTAGCGCTTCACATCAGGCTTGAGCGGCTCGACGATAATGCGGGCATCCAGGGCAATGACGCCCTTCTCATCGGCCACCAGCGGATTGATATCCATCTCGCGCAGCTCGGGTAGCTCGCACACCATTTCTGACACATGCAGCAGTACGTCCACCAGTTCGTCCATGTCCACGGCCGGCAGGTTCTTGAAGGTGCCCAGCAACTGGCCGATGCGGGTCTTGCGTATCATGCTGCCCACCAGATACTGGTTGAGCGGCGGCAGCGACAAGGCGCGGTCATGCATGACTTCTACCGCGATACCGCCGGCACCAAAAGTAATCACCGGGCCAAACGAACTGTCATGCGTCACCCCGACCATCACCTCGCGGGCAAAGCGCCGCTTGCGCATGGGCTGTACCGAGATCCCATCGATACGTGCCTGCGGCATGGCCTGACGCGCGCGCTCCAGAATGCCCTGAAACGCTGCGCGCAAGGTGGCTTCGTTGCTGATGTTCAGCTCCACGCCGCCCACATCGGACTTGTAGATGATGTCCGGCGAGTCGATCTTCAGCACCACCGGATAGTGGATCTGTTCGGCCAATGCCACCGCTTCATCTTCGGTACGCGCCAGCAAGGTCGGGTTAACCGGGATGCGGAAGGCCACCAGCACTTCCTTGGATTCCCGCTCGGAGAGCACGGTGCGCCCTTCTGCCATGGCACCGGCGATGGCGGCGCGGGCGCGACTGAGATCCGGAGCCTCGCGTTTGCCCTCCAGCGGGCTGGGGGTCTGCAGCAGCAACTGTTGGTTGTGATGGTAGGAGGCGAGGTTGCGGAACACCTCGATACCATATTCCGGCGCGCGGAAATGGGCACATTTGGCTTTGGAGAACAGGTCGCGGCTTTCTGACACCTTGGCATCGCCCAGCCAGGACAGGAACATCGGCTTGCTGGATTCGCGCTGCAGGCCAATCATCAGCTGCGCCGTGGTCAGGTGGTCCGTACCTGCCTGCGGGGTGAAGATCACCAGCACCCCGTCGACATTGGGGTCATCGATACAGGCTTTCACCGCCGTGCGAAAACGCACCGGGCTGGCATCGCCGATCAAATCAATAGGGTTGCCATGCGACCAGTTGCGCGGCAAGGCATTGTTGAGCAGCTCCATGGTGGTGTCGCTCAGCTTGGCCAGCTCCACCCCGTTGGTATAAGCACTGTCGGCTGCCAGCACACCGGGGCCAATGCCGTTGGTCACGATGGCCAAGCGCTTGCCGCCAACACGGAAATTGGCCGCCAGCACCTTGGCAGCGGTAAACAATTGGGCAATGGACGACACCCGCAGCACACCGGCACGCGACAGCGCCGCGTCGAATACATCGCCACTCTCGATCAGATTGCTCGAATGTGTCACCCCGGTGACATCATCCTGATAGCGGCCAGACTTGATCACCACCACCGGCTTGGTACGGGCGGCCGCACGCAGCGCGCTCATGAAGCGGCGTGCATGATGAATGTGGTGAACATGCAACAGAATGCCCTGGGTGAAGTTATCCGCCACCAGGTAATCCAGAATCTCACCAAAATCGACATCCAGCGCCTCGCCCACCGAAATCACGCTGGAAAAACCGATGCCTTTGCTATCAGCCCAGTCCAGCATGGCGGTACACAAGGCAGACGACTGCGACACCAGCGCCATATTGCCCGGGCGCACCTTGCTGGTGTAGTTGGTGGCATTGAAACCAGCCACCGGTCGCATCAAGCCCAGCACATTCGGCCCCAGCACCCGGATGCCGTAATGGCGGGCAATGGAGACCGATTCATTGAGAATCTCCCGCTCCAGCTGTTCGCTGTCGGAAAACTCCTTGGCCAGCAACACCGCCTTGATGCCCTTCTTGCCACAATCCTTGATGATGGCCGGCAGGGTGCGGATAGCCGTACATATCACGGCCATGTCGATGGCCGGTTCGATCAGTCGCACCGAAGGAACGGCCGGAATGCCACCGACTACTTTGTGATTGAGGTTGACCGGAAACAGCTTGCCTTGAAAATTGCCTGCCAACAGGTTGGCAAACACGGCCTGACCGATGGACCCCGGGGTATCGCTGGCACCGACAACCGCGACATTACGCGGCGAAAAGAGCGAAGTAAGGTAGTGAGGCCTCATGGCAGCGGTTCCAGTTCTGTTGAATCAAGCAATAAAGCATCGTCAAGCGGCCTTGCCGGGTAGGGTGGCAGCCAGCGGGCGAAATACCGTTGTGGCACAGCAGCTTGCGTTAACAAGGCAGCCATTATTTTCCAATCATGTTGCGACAGTATTGTGCAATGCACAATAAGGAGTAACGATAATACAAACCCCCGTCGCAAACTGCTGCACAGGGCAGCCCCTATTCAGGAACTGGCTAGCCACGCTCAGCAGCCACTCATCCTGCCGCAAACATCACTATGTCATGTTGACTTCAGGCAAGCAGGCTACAAATGAATTTTATAGCAAAGACCAACAGCAACTGACGGACACAAGGCGGCTTTACTGGTGGTAATCGCACTGCAATATTGCTAACCTTGCCTGCTTGGCAACCCACAGGCGTTGCATCGCAACATATTCATTCAGCCCACCTGCTGCACGCTGGCGGGCAGGAGTCAGCTCATCATGACGAAGCGCGTCGTCACCCTTGCCCACTACTACACTCAGCCAGAAATCCAGCAGATGGCTGACAAGGTGGGAGACAGCCTGGAGCTGTCCTTGTATGCCAAAGAAGCCAATGCCGACATTATCGTATTTGCCGGCGTCCGCTTCATGGCTGAAACCGCCAAAATCCTCAATCCGCAGGCCGAAGTCATCCTGCCCGATGCCGGCTCGACCTGTTCGCTGGTGACCCAGACCGATGTCACGGCACTCAAGGCCTGGCGCGAAAGCCATCCCGATCACGTCCATGTGTCGTACATCAACTCCAGTGCCGAACACAAAGCCTTGTCGGACTGGATTGTTACCAGCCGCAATGTGGACGACATCATTGCCCACCTGTATGCCGAAGGCAAAAAGGTTATCTTTTCGCCGGATCGCAATATGGGCGGTTATCTGAACGACCAGTACGGCTACGACATGCCGCTGTGGTCTGCCGTGTGCGAAGTGCACGACAAGTTCAACGAAGCCGCACTGGACGAAGCCTTTGCCGCCGCCAGCGGTGAAAAATACCTGATCGCCCACCCGGAAAGCCCGCTGCCTGTACTGAAGAAGGCCGATTATGTCGGCTCCACCTCGGGCATGCTGAACTGGGTGAAAGCCTTCAAGGGTGATAGCAAGGCCGTCATTTTCGTCGCCACCGAAGACGGCATTCTGTACAACATGGGGCTGGCGCGTCCCGATCTCGATCTGCGCCAGGCGCCGATCTACGCTGGCTGCCAGTGCAACTCCTGTCCCTACATGAAGATGAATACCATTGAGGCAGTCAAACGCGCCCAACAAGGCGAGGGCCTGCGCATCGACTATCTGACAAGCGCACAGATGGATGCCGCCCGCATCCCCATCGAGCGCATGCTGGATTTCAGCCAGCGCTACTACGCCTGATCATGCAAACCCGCTACGGCGGGTTTTTCTTTGTCTGTCATGCCGCTACGGTTTTCCACAGCGCCACGGCAGCGATACAATCAGGCGTCCAACCTGGAAGCACAGCATGAAGTTCCTGATCAGCAATGATGACGGCTATTTTTCCCCAGGGATCCGTACCCTGGCTGAAACCCTGTCCCGTCATGGAGAGGTTGTCGTCGTGGCCCCCGAGCGAGACCGCAGCGGGGCCAGCAATTCGCTGACACTGGACAGACCGCTCACCGTACGCCAGGCCGCCAACGGCTTTCACTATGTCAATGGCACACCCACCGACTGTGTGCATCTGGCGGTAACCGGCCTGCTGGACTTCCGCCCCGACATGATTTTCAGTGGCATCAACCACGGCCCCAATATGGGCGACGACACTATCTATTCCGGCACAGTCGCCGCAGCCACCGAAGGCTTCCTGCTCGGCATTCCCTCGGTTGCCATCTCCTTGGCCGGCTACAGCGGCCAGCACTTTGCCAGCGCCGCCCTGGTGGTCGACCAACTGGTAAGGCGCTGTAAAGAGCAAGCTTTTGCCCAGCCGGTGCTACTCAATGTCAATGTCCCGGATGTACCACCAGAGGAGCTGCAAACCATGCAGGTCACCCGGCTGGGACGCCGCCATCATGCCGAACCGGTAATCAAAGCAAAGAATCCGCGCGGAGAGACGATATACTGGGTGGGACCTGTCGGCAGCGCACAAGATGCCGGCCCAGGCACCGACTTCGCCGCCATCGCGGGCAAACACGTGTCTCTTACCCCGCTGATGCTCGACCTAACCGCTTTCGGCCAACTGGACGGAATCAACACATGGCTTCATCCGTGACACAAGACAGTCAGGCTTATGGCATGCTGTCCGATCGAACCCGCAAGCGCATGGTAGAACGCTTGCGCCAGGCTGGCGTACAGGACGAGCGCGTGCTCAATGCCATGTCCGAAGTCCCACGCCACCTGTTCGTCGATCAGGCTCTGGCCACCCGCGCCTATGACGATGTGTCCCTCCCCATCGGCCACGGCCAGACCATCTCGCAGCCACATACCGTGGCCCGGATGACCGAAATCCTGCTGGCCGGGCGCAAGCCGGGGAAAATACTGGAAATCGGTACCGGCTGCGGCTATCAGACCGCAGTACTGTTGAAGACCGGAGCCGAGGTCTATTCCATTGAACGACTTGGCGTCCTGCTGGACAAAGCAAGACGCAATCTGCGGGCAGCCAAGCTGGTGCACGCCCGGCTGGTGCACGGTGATGGCCATTTCGGACTGGCAGAAGCGGCTCCGTTCGAAGGCATCATCATGACCGCCGCTGCACGCAACATTCCGGAAGCACTGGTAGAACAAATGGCGGAAGGCGGGCGTCTGATCATGCCCGTTGGCGAAACTGAACAGCATTTGTGGTTGCTGGAGAAGACTGCGCAAGGCTTGCAAAAGACCCGGCTAGACCCGGTGAAGTTTGTCCCATTATTGCCCGGCCGTAACTAACTCTTGCAAAAACGACACATATAACCCATCAAATGGTTTACAAAACCCAACTAACTGACATATAAAATCTCCAGGCATGCATAAACAGCATTCAAAGCGTTGGCTTGCGGCGTCATTGACAGCCGCCGTTCTTACCGGTTGCAGCAGCATGGCGCAACAAGCAGCGCCGGTAGAATCCGCCCGCCCGACCCAGGTCGCCGCAGGTACAACCATCAGCAAATCTGCTCCCGCGCCGGTCGCGGAAGTAGCGGTAGCCAGCCCCTATCAGAGCAGTGGCAGCCTGGCTGCCAAACCGATGCTGTCTGGCGCTGGCGAAAAGACCCACGTGGTACAACCAGGTGAAAACCTGTTCCGTATCTCGCTGAACAACGGACTGAAATTCAAGGATGTCGCTGCATGGAATAATCTGCAGGACACCAATA
This sequence comes from Aquitalea sp. FJL05, assembly GCF_003852595.1. NCBI lineage: Bacteria > Pseudomonadati > Pseudomonadota > Betaproteobacteria > Neisseriales > Chromobacteriaceae > Aquitalea > Aquitalea sp. FJL05. The sequence goes on along the minus strand of NZ_QAJS01000005.1, from coordinate 172,256 downwards.
TCAAGGTCGGTCAGGTTTTGCGGCTGACGCCACCGGACTCAGCCGGCAGTGTGGCACCGCAAACTGCGGTCAAAACACCGGAAACTGTAGTGCAGCAAAGTTCGCGTAATACAGCTGTAGTAGAAAATGGCAATCCGGCAGCAGGTGGCAAGAACTATCCCAAAGCACTCAAACTGCCCTACTCGGAAGACGCAGCGCGTAGCCTGGCACAACAGAGCGAAGGCAGTTCCGGCAAAAAAAATGCCATCAGCAAGAACAACAGCACTTCAGCTCCGGTAGCACAAGCCGATAAAAAGGACAGTAGCTCCCCAGCGGCAGTATCGGAAAATAAGAACAAAATAGAAGAAAAATCCCAGGCCGCAGTAGGCGAAGACGCAGTCGCCTGGATCTGGCCGACTGAAGGCAAGGTCATCCGCACCTACTCGGACAGCAATAAAGGGCTGGATATCAGTGGCCGCACAGGTCAGGCCGTCATCGCAGCCGGCGATGGCAAAGTGGTATACAGCGGAAATGGCTTGAGGGGCTACGGCAAGCTCATCATCATCAAACACAACAAAACATTCTTGTCGGCTTACGCACATAACAGCCAGTTACTGGTGAAGGAGGGGCAAAGTGTCAAGAAAGGGCAGAAGATTGCCGAAATGGGCAATACCGATGCCGACCAGGTAAAACTGCATTTCGAGATCCGCCGTTTCGGGAAACCGGTAGATCCGATGCAGTACCTAGACAACAAATCCTGAGCAGGGGTATTTCCCCCTGCAAGGAACCACCGTAGCGGGGGGAATGATGAGTCAAGACAGCGATATCCTTGAAGAAGAGGAAGTTCTTGAAGAAGAGGCCGCAGAAGAAGCAGCTGCCGAAGCAGATGCCGAAGAAGCGGCTGAGCGTCAAAGTGTTACCGAAGAGGTAGCAGATGTCACCCAGATCTATCTGAACGACATCGGCAACAATGCCTTGCTGACACCGGCCCAGGAGCTGGCGCTGGCTCGACGTGTAGTGGCTGGCGAGTTTGAAGCCCGGCAGAAGATGATCGAGCACAATCTGCGCCTGGTGGTAAACATCGCCAAGCACTACATCAACCGCGGCCTTGCCCTGCTCGATCTGATCGAAGAAGGCAATATCGGTCTGATGCACGCACTGGAAAAGTTCGACCCGGAACGCGGTTTCCGCTTCTCCACCTACGCAACCTGGTGGATCCGGCAGAGCATCGAGCGCGCCATCATGAACCAGTCGCGCACCATCCGCCTGCCGGTGCATGTCATCAAGGAGCTCAACGTCTATCTGCGCGCTTCGCGCCATCTGGAAAGCCAGATCGGCCGGGAACCGACGCTGGACGAAATCGCCCACTTGGTCGGCAAACCGGTTGAAGATGTGCGCAAGGTGATGAACCTGAATGAGCGCATGGCCTCGCTGGATGCACCGCTGGATATCGATCCCATGCTGTCGATTGGCGAATCGATCCCGGACGAGCAGCATGAAGAGCCGGAAATCCAGTTGCATAACAGCCAGCTGGAAATGTTTGTCAAAGACTGGCTGTCTTAGTTGAACGAGAAACAGTGCATGGTGATTGAACGCCGCTATGGCCTGAATGGCCATGAGATCTGCACGCTGGAAGAACTGGCCGCCGCCTTGAACCTGACCCGTGAGCGTGTGCGGCAGATTCAGATCGAAGGGCTGGAGCAATTGCGCCGCATCCTGCGCCGCAAGGGCATTTCCCGCGACTTCCTGCTGTAAGTCCGCCACGCGGCACATCAGCATGCTTCAGCCCCGCCCCCAGGCGGGGCTGTTTCATTGGCGCCCCGGCCGGAAGGCTTTGACCCGTCGTAGCCACTGCTTGGCCTGTTGCTGCCGCGCGGGCTGCCGATAACGCATGGCAGCATATTCTTTCAGCAAGGCCTTGAGCTGGCGGTAATCAGGCTCAGACAAGCGGCGAGCCTTGTTCAATATATCCAGCGGACCATCACTGTCCACCACCACGATCTTCATGCTGGCAAGAGCCTGTACCAACCGCTGCCGTCCCTGCTGCAAGGGTGAACCCGAGCGCTGCCGACGCCACAGTAGCAACAAGGGCAGACAGGCCAGTCCGCCGCCTATCAGCACCGCCCGCAATACTGCGCCACTGTCGACCTGCTCACCCAGCCCTAGCCAGCGATACAGATTAAGCTGCTTGCCGGCATCATAGCCCACTACCCATTGCTGCCAGGCAAAGCCGGCAGCCTGCCAGTTTTGCTGCACGCGCAGCAACCAGGAGGGCATGCTGCGCCCCAGCCCGGGCAGCTGCGGCTGCATGGCGGGGATGCTCTGGCTGACGCCCTGTACCACCCGGTCAGGCGCTACCGCCGCCGTTGGGTCTACCCGCAGCCATTCGCCAGTCTCTGCCAGCCAGACTTCCACCCAGGCATGCGCATCGGATGACTTGACCTGCCAGAACTGCCCCACCGGATTGAACTGTCCCCCTTGGTAGCCCGTGACAATGCGTGCGGGCATCCCGGCTGAGCGCGCCATGAAAGCCAGTGCCGAAGCATAGTGCTCACAGAACCCCTTTCGACTGGAGAACATGAATTGATCAATCCCGTCCTCGCTGTTGAGCAACGGCGGCTGCAAAGTGTAGGAAAAGCCGCCCAAGCGGAAATATTGCAAGGCGGCGCGGACAAAGCCGGCTCCGTCTCCGCCCTGTGCACGCCACTGCAAGGCCAGTTGGCGGCTGGCTGGATTACCCGGTGGCAGATGGCGGTAGAAATCCTGATCAGCCGGGCTGAGCACGGTACGGTAATGGGCGGCCAGCAGGCTTTGTGCCTGAAAGCGGAATAGCTCGTCGCCATCACGCGCCAGCTTGAAGAGATTACCCGGCTCCAGCGTACCGCCAGCAGGAGCCGCCACCGTGTACTCCAGCAGCGGCAGGCGCGATTTGGCGGGCTTGCCCGTCAGGCTGTAAGACACGTAGTGGCCACCCTGCCACTGCACGGTCTCACTGCCCAGGCCACGGACATTCTGCCAGCGCCGCCCATCAAAATCATCAAAGATCATGATGCGCCAATACATTTCGCTGACAGCGGGAGCCGGCCCGGCAAACACCACTGAAAATGCCGGCTCCTGCTGCTGCACCAACTGGCTGATACTACCCGGCTCCATGCTGTCGGACAGTCCGGTGCTGGCGACATGCTGGTCGTGTGGCATGCTCCACAACGGCCCGGGCAAACGCGGCATCACCACAAACAGAACCAGCATCAATGGCAGTGCTAATGCCAGCGCCTGCATGGCACTGCGCAGGCTGCCTTTCACCATTTCCCCGGACAGGATCAGCATGGCCCAGGTCAGCGCCAGCAGGCTGATGGCCAGCCATACCGCAGCAAGCGGCGACTGATCAAACAACAAGGGCATGGCAGCCAGGAAGAAGCCCAGTGCCAGCAGCACCTGCCAGTCGCGCTGCTGACGCGACTCGAAACTCTTGAAGCCCAGCAGCAAGATCAGCAAGGCGGCACCACCTTCGCGTCCCACCAGCGTGTTCAGGCTCAGCCATAGCCCGCCCACCGCCAGCAGCAGCAAAGGTAGCAGCAGATAGAGCGAGGGCATGGCCGCCTGCCGGCGCAGCAATACAGCCCGCAAAGCCAGCATGCACAGCACCAGCAGGGGCAACCACACAGGCAAGAACAGCAGCAGTGGCAAGATGACCAGTGCTAGGGCCAGCAATACGGCCATTTCACCTTGTCGCAAGAGTGATTTGATCATGAGGGCCGCTTGAACTCCGCCAATGCTGCCAGCGCCAGCTCACGCTGCTGTGGCTGCGGTTCGATCACCACTCCCGGCAAATGCAGACGGTAATGCTGGCCGGCTTTTTCACATTGCTGCACCCGCCAGCACAAACGGGACAGCCGGCTCTCCATATCAACGGCTGCCGGATAATCCTGCCAGGCCAGCTGGCGTATCGACTGGCCTCTGGGTTGGCTGGCAAAGCGTTTGCTCACCAGCACATCACGCCGTGCCAGCACGCTCCAGGCAATCTGCCGCGGCGTATCTCCCTGCCGGTATTCGGCCAGGTGCGAAAAATCTTCTTCATCATCCCCGCTCTGCCGGCCACTGCCTTGCTCACTATGCAGATCATTACGCTCCCGATCCGGCATAGGTAGAGGATAGGCCAGTACATGGCCATCCGGTCGCAGCCAGGCAAACGCCCGCATCAGACCGAATGGTGCAGTGCTCCACAACTGCAAAGCCGGGTAGCCATGACGCCCACGGCGAGCCAGCAACAAGGGCAGCGCCAGCGACTGGCTGCTGCTGGCAGCCAGCAGACAGGACAAGGGTTCGCCGCCCTGCCCGGCGCGCAATTGCAAGCGGCGAGCCAGCGCAGAATCATTGTCCAGCTGTATCCGGCAATCAGCACTCTGCCCGACAAATACCCCCTCGCCGGGCAGCACTGTCCAATTCAGCCCGGACAACTGCCGGTAAGCCATCAGCACGGCAACCAGCATCAGGCCGATGATCCAGAACGCCAGGGCATAGGCCAGACTGACCGCATAATTGAGCGCCCCCACCCATACCGCCAGCGCCACCACCAACAGCAGCAAGCCAAAGCGCGTAGGCAGCAGATAGATACGCCTCTGCCCCAGCCGTCCACCATGCTCCAATGGCAGGCGGCTCAGCAGCCAGCGCTGCAGCGCCTTACGGAATGGCAACATGATCCAGCAGCTTGTTCAGGCTACCCAGCGCATCACCGCTCAAACCCAGCCGGTGGCCGGCCACATGGGGAAAGATTGCCTTCACATCTTCCGGCAATACATGATCGCGCCCTTCCAGCAAAGCCCAGGCCCTGGCCGCAGCCAGCAGCGCCAGACCAGCGCGCGGGCTAAGCCCGGTCAGATAGCTGCGCTCCTGCCGGGTCGCCTGCAACAAGGCCAGCACGTAATCGGCCAGATCGGGAGTCACGGTCAGCGCGGCCGCCTTTTTTTGCAACAACAGCAAGTCTGTTGCCGTCAGGCCGGCACTGATATCGGCCAGCAAGCTACGCCGGTCCTGCCCCAGCAACAGGGCACGTTCGGCCTCTGGCGGTGGATAACCCAGCGAAATGCGCATCAGAAAGCGGTCCAGTTGCGACTCGGGCAGGGGGAAAGTGCCCAGCTGTTCGGACGGGTTCTGCGTGGCGATGACGAAAAACGGCGTGGGCAGCGGATGGCTTTCGCCATCGATGGAAACCTGGTGTTCCTCCATGGCTTCCAGCAAGGCGGACTGCACCTTGGGCGAGGCACGGTTGATTTCATCCGCCAGCAGCAACTGACTGAACACCGGCCCCTGATGGAAGCGGAAGCTGCCGGTTTCACGCTGATAGATGTTGACGCCGAGGATGTCGGCCGGCAGCAGGTCACTGGTGAACTGCACCCGCTGGTAATGCAGGCCCAGCACGGCGGCCAGCCCATGCGCCAGCGTGGTTTTACCCACCCCGGGCAAATCTTCGATAAGCAGGTGACCACGGGCGATCAGGCAGGCCAGCGCCAGCCGGATGGCACGTGGCTTGCCCAGAATTAGTGTGTTCAGTTGACGATAGGCAAGGCTGAGTGATTGCATTTGGACCCGGTTGCGCGCAGTATTTATCGAAAAGACATAAAGATAAAACTCGCGTCCATTGTACGCAAACAATCGTACGCAACAAGGAAACGCTCGTGTTCACTTGGCTAAAAAACCGTCTACAGAGAAATGGACTCACTGCCTACATCACCCATCCCGTCTGCCTGCAGCACAATATGGGGGTAGGCCACCCGGAATGCCCGGAGCGGCTGATTGCCATCAGGGATCAACTGATGGCCGCGCAAATCTACGACAGCCTGCATGAAGTCGAAGCACCGGCAGTGACCGAGCAGCAACTGGCCCGTGTCCATCCGCCACGCTACGTGGAATATATCGAAGCTTGTTCACCAAGCGTCGGCACCTTCCGCATGGACCCGGACACCGCCATGGCACCCGGCACCCTATCGGCAGCGCGCCACGCTGCCGGCGCGGTGATCAAGGCAGTGGAACTGGTGTGCGAAGACAAGGCACCCAATGCCTTCTGCGCCATTCGTCCGCCGGGCCACCATGCCGAGCACGACAAGGCCATGGGCTTCTGCTTTTTCAACAATATTGCCGTCGGCATCGCCCATGCGCTGTCCACCTACAAGTTTGAACGGGTGGCGGTGATCGACTTCGACGTGCATCACGGCAATGGCACCGAAGACATCTTCCGCGACGACCCGCGGGTGATGATGGTGTCCATCTTCCAGCACCCCTTCTACCCCTACTGTGGCGACAATCCGGTGGGAGCGAACATGGTGAACGTGCCGCTCAAGGCCGGCAGTACCGGTCGCGAGTTCCGCGAAGTGGTGGAAAACGTCTGGCTGCCCAGTCTGCACGACTTCAAGCCGCAGATGATCTTCATCTCTGCCGGTTTTGATGCCCACCGCGAGGACGACATGGGCTCGCTTGGTCTGGTGGAAGCCGACTACGAGTGGGTAACCCGCCATCTGATGCAGATTGCCGACCAGTACGCCGATGGCCGCATCGTATCGGTGCTGGAAGGCGGCTACGACCTGTCCTCGCTGGCGCGCAGCGTGACAGCCCACGTCAAGGTGCTGTCGGACGGTTAACCCCCATCTGGCAGAAAAAAGAAAAAGCCACCAATACGGTGGCTTTTTGTTTGGCTGGATAACACATTAACTGCCGTTCTTCTCCGTCTTGCCTGCTTTCTCGCCGATCCTGCCTTCCTGACCGGTCAGCAGCTTGATCAGATTGGACTTGTGACGATGAATCACCAGGATGGCAATGATGATGCAAGTACCGAAATACGGCGAAGCCGGGCCGGTGATGAAATAGGCATACACCGGCACCATCACGCAGGCGACAATGGCGGATAGCGAAGAAATCTTCACCACAAAGGCCATGAACAGCCAGGTGGCGATGGCCGCCAGCGCCAGCCAGACATTGAAACCGAACAAGACCCCCACGGCAGTGGCGACGCCCTTGCCGCCCTTGAAGCCGAAGAATACCGGCCACATATGGCCGATCAGCACGGCCAGCGCCGACATGGCAATGGCTTGCTCGCCCAGGCCGTAGCGTGGACCAAACCAGGCCGTCAGTGCCACGGCCACCCAGCCCTTGGCCCCGTCACCCAGCAGGGTGAGTACGGCGGCAATCTTCTTGCCGGAACGCAGGACATTGGTGGCGCCGGGGTTGCCGGAACCATAGCTGCGCGGGTCTGCCATGCCCATGGCTTTGCTTACGATGACGGCAAAGGACAGGGAGCCCAGCAGGTAGGCCGCAACAACGAAGGCAAAAGCTGTCGTGGTCATGGTGTATCCATTAGAATAGAAGGCTTCGGATTTTACGGTATCGGGCGACAAAGCCCAACTCCCGGCATACAGATGGATATCATTTTCCTGCGCGAAGTGCGCGCTGACACCATTATCGGTGTTTATGAGTGGGAGCGGAAAAATCCGCAGACCATCGAAATCGACCTGGAAATCGGCATTCCCAGCGAGGTGCCCTGTCACAGCGACAATATCGGCGACACCATCCACTACGGCGTGGTGGTGGAGCGCTTGCGCAAAGCCCTGTCCGAGCAGCACTTCCTGCTGCTGGAAGCGCTGGCCGAATACATCGCCAAGGTGATCCGCGAAGACTTTGGTGCACCCTGGGTACAGGTGTCGGTGACCAAGCTGGGCATTCTGCCCGGCGTGCGCCGCGTAGGCGTATTGATCGAGCGCGGCCACCGCCCGCGCTGAGGCTGGCTCGCCCCGGTATGGGGTGTTGCAACAGATTGACGTTAACGTAACTGTCATGCACCATGCAAGGACCATTTCCGAGGTCCGTCGCATGAGCCAGATCAGCGTTGCAGAATTCCAGTCCTTGATCGACAGCGAGCTGCCGCTGGTCAAGCTGTTCGGCATGCGTACTGAAGCCATCGGCCATGGCCGCGCCCGCCTGCGCATGCACTTCAACCCCGACTTGATCCGCCCCGGCGGCACAATTGCCGGCCCGGCGCTGATGGCTCTTGCCGATGCCACCCTCTACGCCGTGGTGCTGGGCATGATAGGCAAGGTGGAGCTGGCAGTCACCACCAGCCTGAATATCAACTTCCTGCGCAAACCACCGCAGGCAGATGTGATTGCCGAAGGCCGCATCCTCAAGCTGGGCAAACGGCTGGCAGTAGGCGAAGTACTGTTGTACTCGGAGGGCAATGACGAGCCAGTTGCCCATGTCACCGGCACCTACTCCATCCCGCCCCACCCTGCGATCAAATAAAACAGCCCCCTGCCGACGACTGTCATGCAGGGGGCTGATACAACTGGCCACCAAGGCCTGTTGGCTATTCTTCCTGATTGCGCATGAAATCCGCCGTGTTGTAGAAGGCTTCCAGCAGCTTGGCCTTGAGCCAGTCTTCCACCAGCAGTTCATTCACTGCCTGAGTCATGCACTGCATCCACTGGTCACGCATGGGACCATCCACCGCAAACGGCATGTGGCGCATACGCAGGCGCGGATGGCCAAATTTTTCCATGTACAGCCCCGGGCCACCCAGCCAGCCGGACAGGAACATGAACAGCTTCTCGCGTGAGCCGGCCAGATCAGCCGGATGCATATCGCGCAATACCTTGACCGAAGGGTCGCTATCCATGATGTCGTAGAAGCGATTGGTGAGCCAGCGCACCACACCTTCGCCCCCCATCAGCTGATAAGGCGTCATATCCTGCATGCTCACCCCTTCACCGGCAGTACCAGCGACGCGGCCAGACGGGCGCGTTCGCGGGCGGTTTCCACATGATCGGCCTGAGCCACGGCCACACCCATGCGGCGGCGGATAAAGCTTTCCGGCTTGCCAAACAGGCGCAGATCCGCCCCCGGCACGGCCAGCGCATCGGCCACGCCCTCGAAGGCAATACCCTGCTCTTCCATGCCACCATAGATCACGGCCGAAGCACCGGTGCTGCGCAGCGTGGCATCCACCGGCAGGCCCAGAATGGCACGGGCATGCAGTTCGAACTCGGAGAAACGTTGGGTCGCCAGCGTTACCAGCCCGGTATCGTGCGGGCGCGGGCTGACTTCGGAGAACCACACCTGATCGCCCTTGACGAACAATTCCACACCAAACAGGCCACGGCCACCCAGCGCATCGGTCACGGCCTTGGCCATTTCACGGGCGCGCAGCAAGGCCAGCTCATTCATCGGCTGCGGCTGCCAGCTTTCCACATAATCACCGTTTCTTTGCAGATGGCCGATGGGCTCACAGAAATGGGTCGCGATGCCACCAGCTCCATCGCTGGCACGTACCGTCAGCAAGGTGATTTCGTAATCGAAATCGATGAAGCCTTCCACAATGACCCGCCCCTTGTCGACGCGACCGGCACTGACGGCATATTCCCATGCCTTGGCCACATCATCCGGGCCACGCAGCAGCGATTGGCCCTTGCCACTGGACGACATCACCGGCTTCACCAGGCAGGGGTAGCCGATACCGGCATCAATGGCCTGTTGCAACTCATCCAGCGAGGAGGCAAAGGCAAACGGCGAAGTGGGCAGGCCCAGCTCGTCTGCCGCCAGGCAGCGGATACCCTCACGGTTCATGGTGAGGTTGGTGGCACGGGCGGTGGGGATCACCTCGGCCAGACCATCCGCCTCGATGCGCAGCAGCTCTTCGGTGGCGATGGCTTCGATTTCCGGCACGATCAGATGCGGGCGCCGCTGCTCCACCAGGGCACGCAGCGCGGCGGCATCCGCCATGTCGATCACATGACTGCTGTGCGCCACCTGCATGGCCGGCGCGTCCGCATAGCGGTCCACCGCGATGGTTTCCACGCCCAGGCGCTGCAGCGCGATGACAACTTCCTTGCCCAGTTCGCCACTGCCCAGCAGCATGACACGCAGCGCGCTGGCGCTGAGCGGGGTTCCGATACGCATGGTCCGGCTCCAGAATGTATAGTCCAGGCGCGCATTTTATCATCTGTCGCCCGGCTACCGCTGTTCTGGATCAATCCCCCTGAAAACGGAAGGCAATGGCCGGCGTACGACCGCTGATGATTTCCGCCAGCGCCCGGCCGCTACCCGCGCCTTCCGTCCAGCCCAGCGTGCCATGCCCGGTATTGAGATAGAGATTGGCATAGCGGCTGCGGCCAATCAGCGGCACATTGCCCGGCGTGGCCGGCCGCAGGCCGCTCCAGAACTCAGCCGCGTCCCAGTCGGCCACATCCGGCATCAGCGCCTGTCCACGCTTGAGCAGGGCCTGACAGCGCACCGCATTCAGGCTGCTGGAATAACCCGCCAGCTCGGCCGTGCCGGCAATGCGCAGACGCGAGCCCAGCCGGGAGATCACCACCTTGTAGGCTTCGTCGGTAATGCTGGTGGTTGGCGCGCTGGCCGGGTCGCGCAGCGGCAAGGTGGCGGAATAGCCTTTCCATGGGTAGATCGGCAGGCGGATGCCCAGAGGTGCCGCCAGCAGCGGTGAATAGCTGCCCAGCGCCAGCACGTAGGCATCGGCAGTCACCCGGCTGTAGTTGCCTGCCGGCAGGTTGACGGAGACGCCGCTGATGCGCCCGCCGGCGGTTTCCAGCGCGTTGATGCGGGTATTGAAGCGAAACTCCACCCCGGCACGCGCGGCATGTTCGGCCATGGCACAGCTATACAGATGCACATCGCCCGATTCGTCCGATGGGCAGTAGCTGGCCCCGGCCAGCGCTGGGGCGATGCCAGCCAGCGCCGGTTCGATGCGCGCCAGTTGTTCGCGACTGATGATGTGCTTGTCCATGCCCAGCGCCTGCATCTGGCTGGCGACATGGGCCGCTTCATCCAGCTGCTGCTGGGTATGAAACAAGGACACGATGCCACGGGTCTGCTGCTGGTAGTCCAGCCCCAGTTCGGCGCGCAGCAGCTGCAGAGTCTCGCGACTATAGCGCCCCAGGGCCAGCATCTGCCGCATATTGTGCTCGGCCCGGCTGCCACGGCACTCCAGCAGAAATTGCCAGCACCAGCGCCATTGCGTCGGGTCCAGCCGCATGCGAAACAACAGCGGCGCATCATCCCGCAACAGCCACTTGATGATTTGCCACGGTGCCGACGGATTGGCCCAGGGTTCGGACTGGCTGACCGAAATCTGCCCGCCATTGGCAAAGCTGGTTTCCCGCGCCGGCCCGCACGCGCGATCCAGCACCACCACCTCATGCCCTGCCCGGGCCAGAAACCAGGCGGTGGACACCCCCACCACGCCAGACCCCAGCACTGCTACCTTCATGTCGACTCCAGCAGACGTGACAACGGGCAAGACGCGCCTGCCCGTTTGGCTAACTCGATTGAGACCCCGGATACTACGCCGCAGCGTAGGCCGGCTCAATGGGATGGCTGCTACTTTTTTGCCGCGTGCTGGTAAACGGTTTTGCCCTTGAGGTGAAAATAATCCGAGGCAAAATAGAAATTTTCCGAATGGCCGACAAACAGCAGGCCGTCCGGCTTCAGCAATGGGGCAAATTTTTTCAGCACCGCAAACTGGGTGTCGCGATCAAAGTAGATCATCACATTGCGGCAGAAAATGGCGTCGAACTGCTTGCGCAGCGCCCAGTTGTTCTCGATCAGGTTCAGCCGCTGGAAAGTGATCATATTGCGTAATACTGGCTTGGCCTGATAGTTGCCATCCGGCAGTTTGTCGAAATACTTCTGCGCATGGCCGGGCGGCAGACGGGCGATCTTGTCGTCGGAATAAATGCCCTTGCGACCGGTTTCCAGCACGCTGGTGTCCAGGTCGGTCGCCACAATGCTGATGCTGGGCTTGTTGGCCAGCGGAAAGGCTTCCAGCGCGGTGATGGCCAGCGAATAAGGCTCCTCGCCGGTAGACGAGGCGGCACACCAGATGGACAGCTCGCTGGCGCCTGCTGCGCCCCGCTGTTTCAGATGCTCGGCCAGAATGGGGAAATGATGTTCTTCGCGGAAGAAGAAGGTCAGATTGGTGGTAAGCGCGTTGACGAACTGCTCAAACTCGCGCTTGCCGGACACCGACTCCAGAAAATCCACATAGGCAGCAAAACTGGCCAGCTTCAACTCGCGAATACGCCGCACCAGCCGCCCGTACACCATGTCTTTCTTGGACGGATTGAGCGAAATGCCGGCTTCCTTGTAGATCAGTTTGCGGATGCGTTCGAAATCGGCATCGCTGAAACTGAACTCGCGATTGAATTCCACCTTGGGCAATACCAGCGGCGGCAATTTATTCATCTTGATTTTCCCCGATACAAAAAAACCCGGAACAGAGTCCGGGTTTTCATTCTACTCCTGTTTGCATTCGCTCCGGTTTACACCGAGAAGGACGAACCGCAACCACAAGTCGTGGTGGCGTTCGGATTGCGAATGACAAACTGGGAGCCTTCCAGGCTTTCCTGATAATCGATCTCGGCACCCACCAGATACTGGTAGCTCATCGGGTCGACCAGGAAAGTGACACCGTCTCTCTCTATAGCGGTATCGTCCTCATTGGCGATTTCGTCAAATGTAAAACCGTACTGAAAACCGGAGCAGCCACCACCGGTCACGAATACGCGCAGTTTCAGATCAGGATTGCCCTCTTCCGCGATCAGGTCCAGCACCTTGTTGCAAGCGCTGTCGGTAAAGTTGATCGGGCACGGCATTTCGGTAGTAGCAGACATGGTTCACCTCGCAAATCGATTTCGGCCTTGCGGCCATTCACCTACTATTTTAGTCGGATATCGGGGCGAATGGCCAACATTCAATGGCCGAGTGCATCAAGGCAGCAACGGCACGATGTCCAGACCGGCATTTTCCGGCTGGCCGAACATCAGGTTCATGGTCTGCACCGCCTGGCCGGATGCGCCTTTCACCAGATTGTCCTCCACCACCAGGATGATCAGCAGATCACCATTACCCGGCCGATGTACCGCGAGGCGCGCGGTATTGGAGCCCCGTACGCTGCGCGTTTCCGGGTGGCTGCCGGCCGGCAGCACATCGACAAAGGGTTCGCCGGCATAGCGCTGCTCGAACAGCGCCTGGAAATCAGTCGCCATGGCTTCCGGCTTGATGCGGGCATAGATGGTGGAATGGATGCCACGAATCATCGGCGTCAGGTGCGGCACGAAAGTCAGCTTGACCGGCGCACCATGAATGGCAGACAGACCCTGCTCGATTTCCGGCGAATGACGATGGCCCTTCACCGCATAGGCCTTGAAATTGTCACCGGCTTCAGCCAGCAGCGCGCCAACTTCGGCCTTGCGCCCGGCACCGGACACGCCGGACTTGCAGTCGGCAATCAGGGTCTGGGTATCGATCAGTTGCTTGCCGCCCTCCAGCAGCGGCAGCAGGCCGAGCTGGACCGAGGTGGGATAGCAGCCGGCCATGCCCACCAGACGTGCCTGGCGGATGGCTTCGCGGTTGACTTCCGGCAGGCCGTAAACGGCTTCGGCCAGCAGGTCGGTACAGCTGTGCTCCATGGCATACCATTGCTGGAATACCGCCGGGTCTTTCAGGCGGAAATCAGCCGCCAGGTCGATGACCTTGACGCCGGCCGCCAGCAACTCGCGCGCCTGAGCCATGGCCACACCGTGCGGGGTGGCGAAAAACACCACATCGCACTGTGCCAGCGGGGTGTCGTCCGGAGTGGAAAACGCCACGTCCACGCGACCACGCAGGCTGGGGAACATCTCGGCCACTTTCATGCCCGCTTCCTTGCGCGAGGTAACGGCCACGACTTCGGCACCGGGATGACCGGCCAGAAGACGCAACAGTTCGACACCGGTATACCCCGTGCCGCCGACGATGCCCACCTTGATCATGCTGTACTTCCTTGTATAAATAAACGTCGCAAAAGCGACAGTCTAAGGACTAGCCTTGCGCGATGCAACATCGTTCTGGCGCATACATCAGCCGGGCGCACTCACAAGCGGAACTGCGCCACCATGGCTTGCAGATCGGATGACAACCGGTGCAGCTGGGCGACGGTCTGCATCGCGCCCTGTACCGCCTGATCGGTTTCCATGGTGGCACGGTTGGCCTGCTCCGCTGCCCGTGCCATTTCGGTGGTGGCCACCGACTGTTCGCGGGTGGAATCGGCAATATCGTGAATCGAACCCACTACCTGGGCAATCTGGCCCTGAATGCCCGACATATCCTGTGCCACGCTGCGCGAAGCCTCGACGCCGCTAGCAACAGAGCGCTGCGTCTCGCTCATGTCGTTCAGTGCGGTACGGATGTCACCATGGGTGGCGTCGATCAACTGGCCGATTTCCACCGTCGCCTTGGCCGTGCGCTCGGCCAGCTTGCGCACCTCATCCGCCACCACGGCAAAGCCACGACCAGCCTCACCGGCACGTGCCGCTTCGATGGCGGCATTCAGTGCCAGCAGATTGGTCTGATCGGCAATATCGCGAATCACGCCGATGATGGTATTCATCTGGCCGGAGCGATCACCCAGCGCATTCAGTGCACCGCCCAGACGGCCCACTTCCTGGGCGATATGGGCAATATCATCCGCCAGTTGGCCAACGGCCTGGGCCGAGTGCTGCGAGGTGGCACCAGTCTGGCTCGCCACTTGCTCGGCCATGCTGGCATTGTCGGCAATGTGATTGATGCTGACGGTAATCTGTTCGATGGTGGCGGCGGCGGCGCTGGACACCTCGGACTGCCGCTCCGACTGCTGGCCTACGGTGTGCGTCACCTGTTTCAGGCTGTCCAGCTCGCTATTGAGCGACAAGGCATGTTCGCGCACATCGATGAACATGCGCCGCAAGCTGGCGACAAAACGGTTGAAGGCTTCGGCAGTCTGGCCAATCTCATCCTGCTGTTCAACATGCAGCTGATGCGTCAGATCGGCATGACCACTGGAAATCTCCAGCAAGGCATCACGCAAACGCACCAGACCACGCAGCAGCCGGGTCAGTACCAGTTGGGCCAGCACAATGGCAAGCACGCTGCACAACAAGCCCGCCACGACCAGCGTGATCAGCAAGCCCTGTAAAGGTGCCAGGATGGCAGCCTTGTCGACCACGCTGCCCAGCACCCAGTCCGAGCCGGGCACCGGTGTCAGCTGCAGGAATACCGCACGGCCACCGATCTCGATTTCTTCGCTCTTGCTGCTATCCGTCGCCTGCTGCAGCAAGGCAGCATCCAGCCTTGGCATCACCTCGGCCACCGGTTTGAGCGTGCTGTCCGCAGCCGGGTGCGCCACAATCCTGCCGCCCCTGGTCGCCAGGAAAGCATAGCCGTCACCACGCAGCCTGATGCCCTGCACCAGGCTGATGATCCCTTCCAGCGAAATATCCCCGCCCACCACGCCCTGTAGCTGCTGATTGCGCAGCAAGGGATAAGCCACGGTCACACCGAGCTTCTTGGTGCTGGCAAAGACATACGGCTCGGTGACGATACCACCACCGGCGGCGGCGGCCTGCTTATACCAGGGGCGCGCTGTCGGGTCATAACCGTCCGGCGCTTTCTTGTCCGCCTGCTGGTAAACCATGCGCTTGTCGGCATAGCCGGCAAACAGCTGGTCGAACCGCCCTGCCGTCTTGCCCTGCTGCAATTGCGGCAGCACATCGCCCGTGCTCACCAGCAAGCTGGCCGTTGCCTCCACCGCATCCTTGCGCTGGGCCAGCCAGTTGCCCAGTGCACTGCGATTACCGAGCATGGCCGCGTCCAGTTCGTGACGCACCCCTTCAATGATTTCCGTGCGCATGCGCTGATAGGACAGCACCGACAATACCGTTACCACGACCACCAGCAAGCTGGCGACAAAGGTCAGCAAGCGTTGTTTCAAAGACATCTGGTTTTCCTGTTGATCAACTTGTTGGCAGGTAACATGGGGCCCCTGCCAACTTGGCCGGCAGCAACAGCCAGGCCATGAAAAGGCGGCCACCTTACACCGAGACACGGTAAGGGTAAACCTGTTAAACCCTGCGGCATTTTCTTTGTAAACTAATTAATTTAAATGACACTTTAAAGACATTAATATGAATATGGTCTTATCTGTCAGGAAAAACAGTGGGAAACAGGAGTAGAGCAACAGGAGAACAGCCGACGGGAGAGGCCACTAGCCCCAAGCGGGAAGATGGGGACGGTGAAAATAGAAAAAGCCGCCCGAGGGCGGCTTTTCTGAAAACAGTAAACCTTGCGATTAACGCTTGGAGAACTGCTTGGCACGGCGAGCTTTACGCAGGCCGACCTTCTTACGTTCAACTTCACGAGCATCGCGGGTAACATAACCTGCAGCGGACAGAGCCGGTTTCAGGATAGTGTCGAAGTCGATCAGAGCGCGGGTGATACCGTGACGGATCGCACCTGCCTGGCCGGTTTCACCACCACCAACAACATTAACTTTAATGTCGAAGGATTCGAGGTTTTCGGTCAGAACCAGCGGCTGGCGGATAACCATGCGACCGGTTTCGCGGGCAAAGTATTCGTCAACCGGCTTGCCGTTAACGATGATCTGACCGCTACCCTTTTGCATGAACACGCGAGCAACGGAGCTCTTGCGACGGCCGGTGCCGTAGTAGTATTTACCGTTCATTCTCTATGCCTTAAAAACGAAATTCCAGCACTTTGGGCTGCTGGGCAGTGTGCGGATGTTCGGTACCAGCGTACACCTTGAGCTTCTTGATCATGGCGTAACCCAGCGGACCCTTCGGCAGCATGCCTTTTACGGCTTTTTCCAGAACGCGCTCCGGGAACTGGTTTTGCAGTTCGGTGAAGTTGCGTTCGTAGATACCACCAGGATAGCCGGAGTGACGGTAGTACTTCTTGTCCAGCGCTTTGTTACCAGTAACACGCAGTTTGTCAACGTTGACTACGACAATGTAGTCACCAGTATCAACGTGCGGAGTGTATTCCGGCTTGTGCTTGCCACGCAGGCGGTGAGCGATTTCGGCGGCGAGGCGACCCAGCACCTTGTCTTCGGCGTCGACCACGAACCACTCGCGCTTAACCTCATGCGGCTTGGCAGAAAAGGTCTTCATGGAACTCTTCCATCGTAATTCTTGAAAGTTACGGATTCTAATGCAGCGCCCTTCCCACTGTCAAACCATTGTGCGACAAAGAAAATGACGAGGACTAAACCAGGGCAAAAACCGCTCGTTTTTGCCACAGTTGTTGCGAAAACAGGCAAACGGGCGATTTTCCACTATCCAGGGCTGGACAGCGATCATAAAGCAAAAAAAAAGGCGCAATCCATTCTGATTGCGCCAAGTTCCACCTAAAAGAAGGAGGATGGAGGAGACAACACCAAAACGCACACATTGCATGCCACGTCCTGATGCAGCTTTCATTATCTGCACCGTCTCCCGGTTTGGCAAGACTTTTTTGTGCACCGCACTAAAATATGCTGCGCATTGTGCAACAGCAAGGCAATCCATTGTTATCAAAAGGAAAAAGCCCACTGCAAGCGGGCTTTACACTTGTGAAGCACAACAGAAAAGCTGCTTTTCAGTGCATATTTCTCTGAAAATGAACTGCAAAACCAGTGCTGATGCTGCATTGCAATATGCAGCATGTCCCAGCCGTTTTACAGCCGGATCGCCGTTGCCAGCGCCAGCTCCATCATCTCGCGGAAGGTGGTTTGCCGCTCTTCGGCGCTGGCTGCTTCACCCGTGGGGATGATGTCGGAAACGGTGAGAATACCCAGCGCACGGGCACCATACTGGGCCGCCACACTATAAATGCCAGCCAGCTCCATCTCGATGACCTGCACATTCATTTTTTCCAGCACCTCCAGCATATTGGGCTCGACGCCGTAGAACAGATCGGCCGAAAACACATTGCCCACGGTGACCTTGCGCCCCTGCTCGGCAGCCACGTCCATGGCGGTGCGCAGCAGTTCGTAGTCGGCGATGGCGGCAAAGTCGTGCTGGTTGAAGCGCATGCGGTTGACCTTGCTGTCGGTACTGGCCCCCATGGCGATGTACAGCTCGCGCAGCTGGGTACGGGCGGTAACGGCACCGCAGGAGCCAATACGGATGATGTTTTTCACCCCGTAGTGCTGGATCAGCTCGGTGGTGTAGATGCTGGCGGAGGGAATG
This sequence comes from Aquitalea sp. FJL05, assembly GCF_003852595.1. Taxonomy (NCBI): domain Bacteria; kingdom Pseudomonadati; phylum Pseudomonadota; class Betaproteobacteria; order Neisseriales; family Chromobacteriaceae; genus Aquitalea; species Aquitalea sp. FJL05. The sequence goes on along the minus strand of NZ_QAJS01000005.1, from coordinate 154,236 downwards.
CCCATGCCATGCGCCATGACCGACAGCCGCTTGCCCTGGTAGCTGCCGGTATAGCCCAGCATATTGCGCACGCTGGTGACCTCGCGGACGTCCTGCAGAAAGGTTTCGGCAATCATCTTGGCGCGCAGCGGGTCGCCCGGCATCAGCACGGTTTCGGCGAAATCACCCGGCTGGGCGTTGATATGCGGTGTGGTCATGATGGTTTTCCTTATGGGATAGGTTCAGTTCAGAAATGAGGTGCCGTAGTCCATGGCGGGCAGGCCCAGATGCGCAGCCACGCTCTGACCGATATCGGCAAAGCTGCCACGCTCGCCGATGGAGCCGGGCTTGACGCCATGGCCGTAGCACAACACCGGGATATGCTCGCGGGTGTGATCCGAGCCGGGCCAGGTAGGGTCGCAGCCGTGGTCGGCCGACAGGATCAGGATATCGCCCGGTTGCAAGGCGGCCATGACCTCCGGCAGACGGTGGTCGAACTGCTCCAGTGCAGCGGCGTAGCCGGCCACATCGCGACGATGGCCGTAGCTGGAATCAAAATCGACGAAGTTGGCCATGATGATGGCGCGCTCCTGCGTGTCACGCATGGCGGCCAGCGTGGCATCCCAGATCTGGTCGAAGCCGGTAGCCTTGTGCTGTTCGGTGATGCCTACATGGGCGTAGATGTCAGCAATCTTGCCGATGGACACCACCTGGCCGCCAGCATCGGCCAGCTTTTGCAGCACGGTGGCGGCTGGCGGCGGCACAGCCAGGTCCTTGCGGTTGCCGGTGCGGGCAAACTGGCCGCGCCCTTCCCCCAGAAACGGCCGCGCAATCACCCGGCCGATATTGTAGGGCTCCAGTGCTTCCCGCGTAATCCGGCACAGCTGATAGAGCCGCTCCAGGCCAAAGCTTTCTTCGTGGCAGGCGATCTGGAATACCGAATCGGCCGAGGTATAGAAGATAGGCTTGCCGCTGCGCATGTGTTCTTCACCCAGACGATCGAGAATTTCCGTGCCGGAGGCGTGGCAATTGCCCAGATAGCCCGGCAGGCCGGCCTTGGCCACGATGTCGTCCAGCAGGGCCTGCGGGAAGCTGTTGTCCTTGTCGTGGAAATAGCCCCAGTCGAACAGCACCGGCACCCCGGCGATCTCCCAGTGACCGGACGGCGTATCCTTGCCGCTGGACAGTTCGCGGGCATAGCCATAAGCGGCAACAGGTGCGGCCTGCTCCATGCCGGCAGGGAAATAGCCAGAGGACAGCTGACAGGCATGGCCCAGCCCCATTTTCGACAGGTTGGGCAGGCACAGCGGGCCGCTGCGGCCCTTGTCGGCACGGCCAGCAGCAGCTTCCATGGCGATATGGCCCAGGGTATTGCTGCCGGCATCGCCGAATTGCGGTGCATCGGCAGCAGCACCGATGCCGAGTGAATCAAGTATCAGGATGATGGCGCGTTGCATGATGTGGTCTCCTGCGCTCAGCGGCGGTGGATGGTCTGATAGACCAGCGGCAAGGCCGCTGGTGCTGCCTCGCTCAGGCTAATGGCACTGCTGATGCGGCGGGCGGCTTCGTCGGCTCCGCGCTCATCAGCAGCATGAATCAACAACAAGGGCTGATCGGCGGCCACCCACTGCCCCAGTTCGACAAACTGCGTCAGGCCGACCCGGTAGTCCAACTGGTCGCTGGCCAGGCGGCGGCCGCCACCCAGCGCACACACCGCCATGCCCAGGGCCCGGGTGTCCATGGCGGCGACAAAGCCGCTGCGCTCAGCATAGACCGGGCGCAGCACCGGTGCTGCCGGCAGATAACGCTGATGGTGCTCGACAAAATCTGCCGGCCCACCCAACTCGGCCACCATGCGCGCAAAGATCTCTGCAGCGCGGCCAGAGTCCAGCGCCTGCTCCAGTCGCTGGCGCGCATCATCTTCGCTGGTGGCCAGCCCACCGGCCAACAGCATTTCACTGCACAAGGCCATGGTGATGGCGTGCAGCCGCGGATTACGCTGCTCGCCCTTCAGATAGCCTACCGCCTCGGCGGTTTCCAGACTGTTACCTGCCGCTGAGGCCAGCGGCTGACTCATGTCGGTAATCAGTGCACTGGTGCGCACTCCCGCGCCATTGCCCACCTGCACGATGCGTTCGGCCAGCGCGATGGAGGCTTCCATGCTGGGCATGAAAGCGCCGCTACCGGCCTTGACGTCCATCACCAGCACATCCAGCCCGGCGGCCAGCTTTTTCGACAGGATGGAGGCGGTAATCAGCGCGATGGATTCCACCGTGGCGGTGATGTCGCGCGTGGCATAGAAACGGCGGTCGGCCGGGGCCAGATCGCCGGTCTGGCCGATGATGGCCACGCCGACCTCACGCACCACCTGACGCAGACGCTCTGGTGTGGGAAAGGGGTTGTAGCCTGGAATGGCCGACAGCTTGTCCAGCGTGCCGCCGGTATGGCCCAGGCCGCGGCCGGAAATCATCGGCACAAAACCGCCACAGGCGGCAATCAGCGGGCCCAGCATCAACGACACCACGTCGCCGACACCGCCGGTGGAATGCTTGTCCAGCACCGGGCCGGGCAAGTTCAGGTCGGCCCAGTGCAGGCAGCGGCCCGAGTCGCGCATGGCCAGTGCCAGCGCGACGTTTTCTTCCAGCTCCATGCCGCGGAAATACACGGCCATGGCCAAGGCGGCTATTTGGCTGTCGGCCACGCTGTCATCGGTAATGCCAGCCACAAACTGCTGAATTTCCTCGGCCGACAGCGTCTGGCCATCGCGTTTCCTGCGAATGACTTCTTGTGGCAAAAACATGCTGTTCTCCTGCGGCGACGCTGCTGCATCTGCGGCAGCGGCCGCAAAAAATGATGGCCGAAGACAGGCTTCGGCCCTGGTATGGCAAGCGATATGCCGCTAGCCCTGCCGCTTGCTTCAATAGCCGCTGGCAGGCGCGCTGCGCATACCGGCGATTTCCGCCTGCAAGCTGGCCAGCAGGCTGGACGCACCAAAACGGAAGTGCTCTGCCGTCACCCACGACTCGCCCAGCAGGTGTTCGGCCAGGTCGATGTATTCAGCTGCATCGGCGGCACTGCGCACGCCACCCGCCGCCTTGAAGCCACAATGGCCGCCAGTGGCGCGGATGGCTGCCAGCATGATGCCGGCGGCTTCCAGTGTGGCATTGACGGCCACTTTGCCGGTGGAGGTCTTGATGAAGTCGGCCCCGGCTTCGATGGCGATCAGGCTGGCCTGACGGATCAGTGCCGATTCGTGCAGCACGCCGCTTTCGATGATGACTTTCAGCACTTTGTCACCACAGGCGTCCTTGCAGGCTGCCACCAGCTCGGCCCCGACTGCGGCATTGCCGGCCATCAGGGCACGGTAGGGAAACACCACGTCCACTTCATCGGCCCCGGCAGCAATGGCGGCTTCAGTTTCGGCAACGGCGGCCGCGATATCAGCGCCGCCGGCGGGAAAGTTGGTCACCGTGGCCACTTTGACCTGCGACAGGCCCAGCTCATCCAGCGTGCGACGCGTCAGCGCGACAAAGCGCGGAAACACGCACAGCGCCGCCACAGTACCGGCACTGCTGCGAGCCTGCTGGCACAGGGCGATCACCTTGGCATCGGTATCGTCATCGTTCAGGGTGGTAAGGTCCATCATGGACAGGGCGCGACGCGCGGCAGTAATGAGTTCTGACATGGGATTCCTGCTGGGTTGTCATCTGCATGCCAGGCAATGGCCAGCGGCCATGCCCGCAGATTCAAGGGACAGATTATGGAAATATCTTTAGCTGAAAGCAATCAGGAATAACAGGAAGTGCCCAGCCCGGACAATGGGCTCAATGATCAGTCACGCAGCAGAGAACAACCACGCCTAGTCGCCCATGTGCTGCAGATAGTGTTGCAGACGTTGCTGCAGATAGGGGACGGCGGCGCGGTGGCCAAGGTACTCGGCAGGCGTCATCCAGCGCCAACACTGGCCTTCGTCACCAAAGCGGATGGCCGCGACCTGCTCCGCACGGAGCTGGCCCACCATGAAAAAGCTGACGACACCGGACTGGTGCCAGCTGGGGTAGCTACGCTGCCAGAGCAGTTGCTCCGGCTGTAGCAGGATGCCGAATTCTTCTGCGGTTTCACGCTGCAGACAGGCAAACGGACTTTCCTGCCCTTCGCGGCCGCCACCGGGGAAATCCCAACAGGCGGCAAACGGCAGGCCGGGTTTGTCGTCACGCAGATACACCAGCAGGCTGTCCTGATAAAACAGCGCCGCCTTGGCTCCGCAAAACGGCTCACTCATGGCCAGCCCTTACACGCGCCGCGCGTCGGTGACGCCGGGCAGCTCCATCATGCGCGCCAGTACCCGGCTGATGTCCTGTACCTGGCGTACTTCCACGGTAAAGCGCATTTTGGCGCGCATATCGCGCGACAGGGTGTGCACGGCAATCAGGTTGAGCTTTTCCCGTGACAGCACATCGGAAATGTCGCGCAGCAGACCACCGCGATCCAGCGATACCACTTCGATATCAATCGGGAACACGCTGCTTTTCTGCTCGCCCCACCCCGCTGAAATCAGCCGTTCCGGCACATCGGCCGACAGGCGCTTGAGCGTGAGGCAGTTGGTGCGGTGAATGGAGATGCCCCGGCCCTTGGTGACAAAGCCAACCACGGCATCCGGCGGTGCCGGCTTGCAGCACTTGGCCAGCACCGTCATCAGGTTGTCCACCCCTTCGATCAGGATGCCGCCTGCGTCATGGCCGCCCCGACTGGCGCGGATGATGCTTTCCGGCTCCACATCGGCCGGCGGCGGCGGGGCAAAGCTGAGAATGGCATTGGCCACGGAGCGCACGGTAAGCTCGCCATGCCCCATGGCACCGTACAGCTCGTCCATCTTGGCATAGCCCAGTTTCTCCGCCAGCGCGCCCAGATTGGGCTGGAGATGCGGATGGCGCGCCAGTTCGCGCTCGAACAATTGCTTGCCGGTTTCGCGCACGGTATCGGCATTCTGCATGCGGATGTACTGGCGGATCTTGGAAATGGCACGGTGGCTCTTGACCCAGCCGTCGTGCAGCCAGTTGACCGACGGCCCGCCTTCCTTGGCCGTGAGGACTTCCACTCGCTGGCCGTTTTGCAAGGGTGTGGACAGGGGCACGATCTGCCCTTCCACCTTGGCACCACGGCAGCGGTTGCCCAGGCCGGAGTGAATGGCATAGGCGAAATCGATGGGAGTGGCACCGTGCGGCAGCGCCAGCACCCGGCCTTGCGGGGTCAGCACATAAATGGTGTCGGAGAACAGCTCGGTCTTGAAGGCTTCGGCCAGCCCTTCGCGGTCCGACATTTCCTCGCGCCAGTCCAGCAGTTGGCGCAGCCAGGAGATTTTTTCCTCGTACTGCGCATCGCCCTTGCCGCCTTCCTTGTAGCGCCAGTGCGCGGCCACGCCGAACTCGGCATGTTCGTGCATTTCGAAGGTGCGGATCTGCACTTCCAGCGCCTTGTCTTCCGGGCCGATCACCGCGGTGTGCAGGCTGCGGTAATTATTGGCCTTGGGGTGGGAGATGTAGTCGTCGAACTCGCCGGGAATGGGCTGCCACATGCCGTGGATGATGCCCAGCGCGGTATAGCAGTCCGGCAGCTTGTCCACCAGGATGCGCACGGCACGGATGTCGTACAGCTCGGAAAAGTCGAGCTTTTTCTTCTTCATCTTTTTCCAGATAGAGAAGATATGCTTGGGCCGCCCCGCCACCTCGGCCTTGACTCCAGCCGCTTTCAGCTCGCCACGCAGGGTATCCAGCACGCGGCCGATATAGTCGATACGCTCCAGCCGGCGCTCGTCCAGCAGCTTGGCGATTTTCTTGTAGCTGTCGGGCTCGGTATGGCGAAAGCCCAGGTCTTCCAGTTCCCACTTGATCTGCCACACCCCCAGGCGGTTGGCCAGTGGGGCAAACAGGTCGAGTGTTTCGGTAGCGATGGCGCGCCGTACTGCCTCGTCATGCACATGGGGCAGGTAGTGCATGGTCTGGGTGCGCCAGGCCAGCTTGATCAGCACTACGCGAATATCCGCCACCATGGCCAGCAGCATCTTGCGCATGGTTTCCGCCTGGCGGGCGCGCTCTTCCGGGGTTTCCAGCTTGTCGATGCGCGCCAGTTCGGTAATGCGACGCACGCCGCCCACGCCATCCACCAGCACGGTCACGGTCTGGCCGAAGTTTTCCGTCATCCATTCCTGCCATTCAGCGCGCTGGTCCGGCACGGCAAACAGCAGGGTGGCGACGATGGCATCGGTCAGCAGATTGAGGTCCGCCACAATGGCTGCGGCGGATACGGCATGGCTGAACAGGTCTTCACCGGTACTGGCCAGCGCCTTGCCACGGTAGAGCTCGCGGGCGGCCGCGAAGGCGCGGCTCAACAGGGCGGACTCAGCCTCGGGCAGGCTGGCGGACAACAGTTCCAGCCACCGCGTCGGGTCGGCAGCATCGGCCAGGGTATCGGCCATCGAACGTACTACGGAAACCATATTTCACACCTGGGCAGCAATGCTGCACAAAAAATGGATGCCAACTTCCGTCGGTCAGGCCAGCAGACGTTGCAACAGTCGCTTCACCGGTGCGGGCAAGCCCGCCTCCAGCGCCTGCTGCAAGGGTATCCACTGTCCGGCGGATTCCTGCACTCCGGTGGCAGCCAGCGTATCCAGCCGCGCCGGCACCGGGGTAATGATCAAGCGGTAATGGGTAAATACATGCTCCAGCTCGGGCCAGGAGGGCAGCACATCACCACTGCCCTGCTGGGCAAACCAGGCCTCCAGCGCCATGCTGTCGGCAAACTCCGGCAGCGACAACAGCCCGCCCCAGATGCCGGAAGGCGGCCGCCGCTCCAGCCAGATACGGTCTCCATGCTGCGCCAGCAACATGACGGTGTGGCGGGTGGGCACCGCCTTTTTCGGGCGCGGCGTCGGCAGCTCGTGGGTGCGGCCCTGGCGGGCAGCCACACAGCCATCCACCATCGGGCAAACCGTACAGGCCGGCTTGCGGCCGCATACGGTGGCGCCCAGGTCCATCAGGCCCTGGGTATAGGCTGTCATCTGGTCGCTGTCGGCAGGCAGCAGGGATTCGGCCAAGGCCCACAGCTGCTTTTCAACCGCTTTTTCGCCGGGGAAACCGGCAATGCCGAAGCAGCGCGCAAGCACTCTTTTGACATTGCCGTCCAGAATGGTTTCGCGCTGACCGAAAGCGAAGGACGCAATGGCTGCGGCGGTGGAGCGCCCCACACCTGGCAGGTGCTGCAAGGCCTCGCGCTGCGCCGGAAAATGGCCGCCAAATTCATCCATCACCATCACGGCCGCCTTATGCAAATTGCGCGCCCGGCTGTAATAGCCAAGCCCGCTCCACAAGGCCAGCACCTCGTCCACCGAAGCGGCCGCCAGCGACGCCACATCGGGGAAGCGCTGCAGAAAGCGAGCGTAGTACTCCAGCACCGCCGTGACCTGCGTCTGCTGCAACATGATTTCCGACAGCCACACCCGATAGGGGTCGCTCACCTGCCAGGGCAGATCGTGACGGCCATGCTGTTTCTGCCAGGCCACCAGGCGGGTGGCAAATGAATCCTGCAACATGCGGACCCGCGTTTATGCAAAAGGGAACCGGACATGCTACCTCAAAGGCGAGGAGGCACCAAGCAGTGTCGCGGCAAATAAGGTAAAATGAAAGATTGCTTATTAAGGATGTACCCATGGCCACTTTCCGTTCACGCCAGCGCGCCAGTCTGCGCCGCGATATCAGCAGCAGCGAAACCAACTCCGCTCAGCCTGCCGCTGGCAACGCCGCAGCATCAGCCGACGGCGCGGCCAAGGGGCCCATCATCCAGAAAAAAGCGCCATCTGCCGACGGCCCGCGCGATCCTTATTCTGCGCGCCGTCCGGCCGGCGGCCAGCCGCCACGCCAGGGCGAACGCCAGTTCCAGCAACGCGATGGTGACCGCAAGCCATACAACCGCGACGACCGCGAGCGCAAGCCCTACCCGCCGCGTGACGGCGAAAAGCGTTTCGAACCGCGTGATGGCGAACGCAAGCCGTACAGCCGCGACGACCGTGAGCGCAAACCCTACCCGCCGCGTGACGGCGAAAAGCGTTTCGAACCGCGTGATGGCGAACGCAAGCCGTTCAACCGCGATGACCGTGAGCGCAAGCCCTACCCGCCGCGTGACGGCGAAAAGCGTTTTGAACCGCGCGATGGCGAACGCAAGCCGTACAACCGTGACGACCGTGAGCGCAAGCCCTACCCGCCGCGTGACGGCGAAAAGCGCTTCGAACCGCGCGATGGCGAACGCAAGCCGTACAACCGCGATGACCGCGAGCGCAAGCCCTATCCGCCGCGTGATGGAGAAAAGCGTTTTGAACCGCGCGATGGTGAACGCAAGCCGTTCAACCGTGATGACCGTGAGCGCAAGCCCTACCCGCCGCGTGACGGTGAAAAGCGCTTCGAACCGCGTGATGGCGAACGCAAGCCGTACAACCGTGACGACCGAGAGCGCAAGCCCTATCCACCGCGTGAACGCGATGCTTCGGCACCGCGCAGCCTGCACCCGACCGACAGCCGTGGCGATCTGCACGAATCGCGCCGCCCGGAAGGCGAGCGCAGCTATCAGCGTGATCGCGGCCCGTCCGGCCGCAAACCGCTGAACAGCCAGCCGGATCGCCAGATCGAACACAAGCCCCATGCACCGCGTCATGTGGAACGCGATGTGCCTGCAGCGACCACGCCGACTATTCCGGCAGCGGTAGAGCAAGGCCCACGCAAGCTGTTTTCCAAACCGGCCGAGCGCAATCCGCAGCCAGCCGCACGTGATGACAGCTTCCGCCGTGAAGAAGCCCCGCGCCGTTTTGAACGCGCAGAGCAACACAGTCCGCGCAGCTACGACAAGGCACCCGTCGAGCGGGAAAACCGTTTCCGCAGCGACGATGCGGCCCCGCAGGAACAGGCACCGCGCAAGCTGTTCTCCAAACCGGCCGCACAGCACCAGGACAGCCCGCTCGAACAGGCCGCGCGCCCGAGCGAGCGCAATGATGCCGCCAGCTACTACGACCCGGAAATCCTGCCGGCACCGAGCGCCGAGCGGGAAAACCGCTTCCGTCGTGATGACACCGCACCAGCCGCCGCACCGCGCCGCTTCGAACGCGAAGACAAGCCGCGTGCCGAAGGCAGCCAGCGCAAACTGTTCAGCAAGCCATCCGACAGCCCGCGTGACAACAGCTTCCGCCGTGAAGACAGCCGCGAGCAGGCCCCGCGCCGTGATGCACGCGACGAACGTGGCAGCTGGAGTGATCGACCGAGCAGCCTGAAGCCATTCGACAATAATCGCCGCATGGAGCGCGACCCGCGCGCACCGCGCCAGCACGACAGCCGCCAGCATGGCGACAGCGCCAAACCGGCCTGGAGCGGCAAGCCCGCAGAGCAGTCGGTCTACGCTCTGTCCGGCCTGCGTCACAATCAGCTGGCCTTGTTCTCGCCCTGCCCGCGCGGCCTGGAAATGACCCTGGTCGCCGAGCTCAATGCGCTGGGCGCCAGCAATGTCAGCAAGGTAGACGGCGGCGTAGCATTCAATGGCGACGCCGACATCATGATGAAGGCCAACCTGCACAGCCGTACCGCCAGCCGCGTACTGCTGAAACTGGCCGAAGGCGGCTACCAGCAGGAAAGCGACATCTACCAGCTGGCCATGCAGATCGACTGGCCGCGCTGGTTCGACGTATCGCGCAGCATCAAGGTGAAAACCGACGCCATCGGCGCACAATTGCGCAGCCTGGATTTTGTTTCGCTCAAGGTGAAAGATGCCGTGTGCGACCGCTTCCGTCAGGCCAATGCCGGCCGTCCCAATGTGGACACCCGCGAACCTGACATGCGCATCCACACCTTCCTTACCCGCGACCATGCCACCATCTATCTGGACACCAGCGGCGAGCCGCTGTTCAAGCGCGGCTGGCGCGAGGAAACCGGCGAAGCACCGCTGCGGGAAAACCTGGCCGCCGGCATCTTGCTGATTGCCGGTTACGATGGCAGCCAGCCCTTGCTGGACCCGATGTGTGGCAGCGGCACCTTCCTGGTGGAAGCCGCCGACATCGCCCTCAAGCGTGCGCCGGGCCGCAAACGCCGCTTCGGCTTCCAGCGCCTGCGCGAATTCGATGCCCTGTCCTGGGAAGCCCTGCTGAGCGAAGCCCGCGCGGCCGAGCTGCCGGTGCGCGATCTGGCCATCAAGGGCAGCGACCGCGCCCGCAACATGCTACCCATTGCCCGTGCCAACCTGCAACGCGCCGGCCTGGTCGATGCCATCGAACTGCAGGCACAGGACATTCTGGAAGCACGCCCGTTTGCCGACAGCGGCTTTATCGTCACCAACCCGCCCTATGGCGTGCGCATGGATGAGCAGGACGCGCTGGCCGAGCTATACCCGCAGCTGGGCGACTGGCTGAAAGCGTATTTTGCCGGCTGGACCGCCCACTTCTTCAGCGGCGACCTGCGCCTGTCCGACATGATTCACCTGTCGGTCAAACGCCGCACTCCGCTGTTCAACGGCTCGCTGCCCTGCCGCCTGTTTGCCATTCCCATGGTGGCCGGCAGCGCCCGCCGCGAAAAACCGGCGGCAGATGCAGATAACGCTGCCGATGAAGGGAACGCTGCCGAGTAATCCCCTGCGGCATGCGTGATAAACAAGGCCCGGCATTGCCGGGCCTTGTTTATCTTCCTGTATTTACCGTGTAACCGGTTTTACAGCGCCAGATCACGCATCCTGGCGTGCTGCTTCGGCATGCCACTGGACAAGATACCCGCCAAACACAATAAGACAGATACCTAGCAGCTCGAATGCGCGAGGCATGTGCGCATCAAGCGCATAACCGTAGGCCAGAGCAAAAATGGTCTCCAGACAAAGCACTCTCCCGGCCACGATGCTGGAAATATGGCGTGACGACACATTCCACAGCCACATTGCCAGATAAGACACAAAGACACCCAAAAACACGACACCAAGCGTGAAGGCGATTAATCTGTCGGCAGAATAGGCTTTGAACACCGATATATCATACCCAGCAAATACCAGAGCACATAGCGAAAACAGAATGCTTTGCCATAATGCGCAAATACCCAACAACCCAGCCCAGCGCAATGAAGAAATACCAATATTCGACTTAAGAAAGCTGGCATTGGCAATGCAATATATTGTAAGCAACGACAAAGCAATCAACGAAAAACCGATACCGCGAACATGGTCGCCATCAAGCGACAGGCCTGATGAATTATTCACATTCAAATAATTAATCAATATAATTCCAAAAACAATCAATCCCATACCAGGCAGCAAACCGAGCAGCGACTGTCTCTTGTCTTGAAACGCAGCAAGCAGGATAACAGATACGGGTAACAATCCAATAATCAGCGCAGGATAGACGAAGCCACTATATTTGATACCCAAGGTCAAAAAAAGATAATAGCCCACATTGCCACAGAATGAGATTGCATTTCCCGCCATGAAAATGGGCAAGGAGATTTTTACATTACCCAAACCCAATAGCAGTAAAATAACAATCGAAGTAATGCCATATATTGCATAACGAAAAACGGTGATCAACTCCGAGGGAAAATCATGCAGGGCATACGGAACAATAAAAGCCGCTCCCCACAAGGCATTTGCGCCAACACCTAGCGCCACATAAAAATTCGCATTCATATCACGGGCCATGGCACAAACTCCAAAAATAGAATGGCAGAATACCCATCTCAAAATTAATAAAAACGCAACTTTGAAATATTACGATCACCACCCCATTCCAATTATCCCAACGACCACTTAATTGCAATAGCATTTTTCCCAAAAACAAACTATCAAGAAAATAGCTGTCACTACAGACAGAACACCACTACCACCAACACCTCGACACCACCATGCAAACATCTTTCATTTCCGCCACGGTCTTGCTGATTCTGATTACCGATCCGCTGGGGAATATCCCGCTGTTCATCAGCGCGCTCAAACAAGTCAAACCGGAACGGCGTAAAAAGGTGGTCTATCGCGAATGCCTGATCGCTTTTCTGGTCTTGCTGACCTTCATGTTCTTTGGCCGCAATTTTCTGGACGTGATGCACCTGACTGATCAGTCGATGCAGGTAGCTGGCGGGGTGATCCTGTTTCTGATTGCGCTGAAGATGATTTTCCCCAGCGAGGGCGGTAGCGTGTTCGGCAGCGACAAGATGCATGGCGAGCCCTTCATCGTGCCGATTGCCATTCCGCTGATTGCCGGCCCCTCGGCCATGGCCACGGTGTTGCTGATGTCCACCCGCGAGCCGGCGCGCATGCTGGAGTGGATAGGCGCACTCACCATCTGCATGCTGGTTACTACCGTGGTGTTCCTGTTTTCCGGGCGGCTGCAAAAACTGCTGGGCGAGCAAGCGATTACCGCGCTGGAACGGTTGATGGGCCTGGTGCTGACGGCCATTTCCATTGAGATGCTGCTCAGCGGCGTCGCTTCCTATATCCGCCAGTTCCACTGAGCCTGAGCGGCTAGCGGGCCTTCCATATTTGATCCGCCTGCTCCGCATCGGCAGACGACAGCTGGCCGGGCAGGCTGGGACTGAAGGCCACCGTTTTCAGGCGCTCCAGACGCTCCGCCTGCTCTTCCGGTGTCGCCAGCTGTATCTGCTTGAGTTGCTGCAGTTGCTGGCGCAAATTAGCCACCGCACGATAGGCGCTTTCCTTGTCCGAACGCAGCGTGCGCAGCTCTTCCTGCATTTGCTCCAGCTTGTGCTGCAGCTCGTCCACTTCCTCTTGTGCTTGCAGCTGCTGCTGTTTTGCCAGGTCCGCCTCCTGCTCCGACTGCGTCAGTTGGCTGCGCAAGGCATCCACTTCCTGTTGTAATGCCGGCACCCGCTCATCCTGCAACACTAGCGGCGGGAGCGGCGTTGCAGCGCTCTGCGCTTGCTCGCGCATCTGGTGCAAAGCCTGCTCAGCCTCCGCCCAACCTTGGCGCGCGTCATCCAGTTGTTGCTGCAGCTGTAGTACCCGCTCATCCTGCAGCACGTCGCGCACCGCGGCCGTAAGCGGACTCGCGTTGGGCTGCTGTTGCTGTGCATTGAGCCCCAGCACCTTGCTCAAATGCTGCCGCAGCGCATCCAGCTCCTGTGCCTGTTGCTCACATAACAAGGCCAGATCGCGTTGCTCGGCCAGCCATTCTTGCCGGTCATCCTCCCAGGCAACCTGTGCCGACTGCAGATACTGATTGGCCAACTGTCGCGCCTGCTGCCAGGTACGGTCGAGGACAAGCCCGGCAATCTCCTTGAATTCGGCAGGCAGATCCTGCGGCAGCGGGGCCATATGGGCGCGCTGGCTCATCCGCCATTCCATGAACACCTGGCTGGTAACATTCATATCCACCCCTGCCAGCCTGCTGACTTCATCCAGTAGCGGAAAGCATTGCTGGTCGTTTTGCTGGTACAGCAGAGAAGCAAGGCTCTGGATACGTTCACGTACATCCGCAGGAATGCATGCTGCCTGACTCATGAAATTTTCCTTTTTTTTGACAACACATCTGGCTCACCTGCAGTGGCGCACGCTGCGGCATGTAAAGCACACTCGTCGGCCACGGCCCGGTGAACATCGCCAGTTCATCGCCTGGATGAATACTGGACGCTGGGGTGTTCATCTTGCCATTTGAATAAACAATTGAGAATAACAGCAATAAATATCCGTAGCGAACAACCGCAACTGCCAAGTAGTGCTGCACCCGGCCGGAATCTGCCGCTCACTTAGAACAGCCAGCAAAAACCCTGCTGCTGCGTTGCAACCTCCTGGCCCTACCCTTGTGCTGTCTGCGTCGGCGGGCCTTGCATCAGGGACGCGATGCTTGTTGTTAGCCGCTCCTGGCACACCAGCTTAGGGATATCAGCAATTAGCCTATAACCAATCGCTTGCTAGGATTCGACCTATAACAGGACCCCATAGAGTCCGACACAATGCTCGATATCCGACTATCTGCGAACAAGAGACCAGACATGCAAGCCAGAACACCGCTTTACTCACGCCTGTACTTTCAGGTGTTGGTTGCCATTACCATCGGCGTCTTGATGGGTGCCTTCTATCCGGAGGCCGCCGCCAAGATGAAACCGCTGGGCGACGCCTTCATCAAGCTGATCAAGATGATGATTGCGCCCATCATTTTCTCTACCGTGGTGGTGGGGATTGCCAAGATGGGCGACATGAAGGAAGTGGGCCGTGTCGGCATCAAGGCACTGCTGTACTTTGAAGTGGTCACCACACTGGCGCTGGTGATCGGCCTGGTGGTGGTGAACCTGCTGCAGCCGGGTGCCGGCCTGAACGTGGATCCGCACACGCTGGATGCCAAGTCGGTAGCCAAGTTTGCCGCTGGTGCCAAGGACATGAACACCGTGGACTTCATGCTGCACATCATCCCGGATACCGTGGTGGACGCATTTGCGACTGGTGAAATCCTGCAGGTGCTGCTGTTCTCGGTATTGCTGGGCCTAGCGCTGACCCGCATGGGCAGCAGCGGCAAAACCGTGATTGCCATGCTGGACGAGTTTTCCCACGCCCTGTTCGGCGTGATCAACATGCTGATGAAGCTGGCCCCTATCGGTGCTTTTGGTGCCATGGCCTTTACCATCGGCAAGTATGGCGTGGGCTCGCTCAAGCAGCTGGGCTTTTTGATGGCCTGTGTCTACCTGACCTGCTTTGCCTTCGTCTTCATCGTGCTGGGTGCCATTGCCCGCTTCAACGGCTTCAGCATTTTCAAATTCCTCGCCTTCATCAAGGAAGAAATCGTGCTGGTGCTGGGTACTTCGTCTTCCGAATCCGCCCTGCCGGGCATGATGAAGAAGATGGAACACCTGGGCTGCGCCAAACCGGTAGTGGGCATGGTGATTCCCACCGGCTATTCCTTCAATCTGGACGGCACCTCGATTTACCTGACCATGGCCGCCATCTTCATTGCCCAGGCCACCAATGTGCAGCTGAGCCTGGGTGAAGAGCTGGGCATCATCGGCGTATTGCTGCTCACCTCCAAGGGCGCGGCGGCAGTAACCGGCGGCGGCTTCATCACCCTGGCCGCCACCCTGGCCACCCTGGGCGGCAAGCTGCCGGTGGAAGGCCTGGCACTGCTGATCGGCGTGGACCGCTTCATGTCAGAAGCGCGTGCCATCACCAACCTGATCGGCAACGGCGTGGCCACCGTGGTAGTGGCCAAGTGGGAAAAAGCACTGGATACCGAGCGCATGCAGCGCGTGCTGAACGGTGAAGTGCTGCCCGAGGTGGAAGCCGTACCGGCCAAGCACTAAGACCCGCTAAGCCTGCCCCCCTTTCAGTCAGTCTTACAGCCCGTCACCTGACGGGCTATTTTTTTGCTCGGCAAAAAATTCCACCAGATAATCGACGAATACCCGTACCTTGCCCGGCACATGCCGGCGCACCGGATACACCGCCGACACATCCAGACACACCCATTGGTAGTCCGGCAGGATGACTTGCAGCCGCCCATCGGCCAGCGCCTGCTGCAACAGGAATTCCGGCTGGCGGATGATGCCCATGCCCTGGATGGCGGCATTGGTGAGGATGTCGCCATTATTGGCGCGCAAACCGCCCTTCACCTTGACCCGACCGCTGCTGCCATCCGGCGCTTGGTAATCCCACAGCGTGGGCTGGCTGGTCAGGGTGTACAGCAGGCAATCGTGCCCGGCCAGTTCGTCCGGATGCTGCGGCACCCCGCGCCGCAATAGATAGTCCGGCGCTGCGCACAGCCGGTCGCGCACTTTGGCCAGCGGCCGCGCGATCAGCGAGGAATCCGCCAGATTGGACACACGAATGGCCAGGTCAAAGCCCTCTTCCACCAGGTCGACCTTGCGGTCATTCAGCGACAGCTCCACTTCCACCTGCGGATGCTGACGCTGGAAGCCGGCAATGGCACTACCCAGAAAGCGCATGCCAAACGACACCGGCGCGGTTACCCGCAACCGGCCGCTGGCCTTGCTGGCCCCTTGCGACAGCAGTGCATCCAGATCCTCCAGCTCGGCCAGCAGCGCCCCGCCCTGCGCCAGATAGGTTTCGCCCGCTTCGGTCAGTGACAGCCGGCGCGTGGTGCGATGCATCAGCCGCACGCCCAACCGTGTTTCCAGTGCCGACACCAGCTTGGTCACCATGGCGCGCGACAGGTCGAGCCGGTCTGCCGCGGCGGCAAAGCTGCCTTGTTCGGCGACGGTGACAAAGGCGCGGATTTCAGAAAACCTGTCCATATAATTTCTCACCAGTAAACAATATCTTCATTTATAGCATATTTATTCAGTCGAACACCCATGGTCAAATACTCCCACAGCACACGCCCAGCCAATGATGGCCAGCGGCGCACCCTTACAGGAGCCTTACCATGCATACCACCTCTCCCGCTTTGTCCGCCCTCATCCTGCGCGTTTCGCTGGGCCTGATGTATCTGGCACATGGTGCCACCAAGCTATTCGTGTTCGGCCCGGCCGGCACCGCCCAGTTTTTCTCCAGCCTGGGCCTGCCCGGCTTCGTTGGCTACCTGTCGATGGCGGCTGAACTGGCAGGCGGCCTGCTGCTGATCGTCGGCTTCAAGGCTCGCTGGATCGCACTGGCGCTGGTGCCACTGCTGGCCGGCACCATCATCCTGGTACACGGTGCCAATGGCTGGATGTTCACCAACCAGGGCGGCGGCTGGGAATACTCTGCTTTCCTGATCACCAGCTCGCTGGCCCTGTTCCTGCTGGGCGACAAACCGGCCGGCCAGCAACAAGCCTGATCCATCCGCCAACACGCAAGGGGCGATGCGCCAGACACGGCGCATCGCCCCTTTTTACTTGTCCTTACCCCAGACCATCAGGCCTTGCCGCCACCCCGCATCCGGCTATGCTGGAGTGGCGGTGCTCTGGGCGAACAGCACTCCCCCGCCTGCCCGCCACACTGTGGCAAAGCTGCAGCAACAGCAGATGATTTTGTTGACGGCCATCAAGCCACTTTCACATTAAGACTGTAGCTAAATTACAATATTGGCATGATAACAACGTTGCAATCTACCTACACAACACTGCAAAAAAACAGGTTTATTCCTGCAATAACAATATTCTTGCGTACTACGGGCTGAATAGGCACTTGCCTTTGACGCTAAGTTGCGGCTTAATCCTGCCCCAACAATCGCTCGTAATAAAATAACTGTTGCAATCAACTCCTGAGGAGTTTCACATGGGCTCTCCCGCGCCACGACTGGACATTCTGGCCCCCCTTTCCGGGTGGCTGGTTGCCCTGGACACCGTCCCCGATCCGGTATTCGCCGGAAAAATGGTGGGTGACGGCATTTCCCTGGACCCGACTTCCTGCTCGCTGCTGGCCCCGGTCAGCGGCACTGTCAGCAATATCCACTCCGCTCACCACGCCCTGACCATTACCTCGGACAACGGCGTCGAGGTGCTGGTACATATCGGCATCGATACGGTCATGCTCAAGGGAGAAGGCTTTGTACCGC
Organism: Aquitalea sp. FJL05; assembly: GCF_003852595.1. NCBI lineage: Bacteria > Pseudomonadati > Pseudomonadota > Betaproteobacteria > Neisseriales > Chromobacteriaceae > Aquitalea > Aquitalea sp. FJL05. The sequence goes on along the minus strand of NZ_QAJS01000005.1, from coordinate 136,748 downwards.
TGGTGGAACAAGGCCAGCAGGTCAAGGCGGGACAGCCGCTGATCGATTTCGACCTGGACCTGGTGGCGCGCCGCGCGCAAAGCCTGCTCACCCAGATCATCATCACCAATGGCGAAGTGGTCGAAAAACTCACCTGTGCCAGCGGCCTGGTCGAAGCCGGCAAAAGCATCATCATGACGCTGGAGCGGCAAGGCGCAGCCGAAGCAGCCCAGCAGGCCGAAGGTGAAACCCTCGTTTCGGACAGCATTACCATCAGCAATCCGGCCGGCCTGCATGCCCGGCCGGCTGCGGTATTCGCCAGCGCAGCCAAGCGCTTTGCGGCGGACATCCAGCTGCAACTTGGCGACAAGCGGGCCAATGCCAAATCGGTAGTCGGCATCATGGGCCTGGCTACGGTAAACGGTGATCAGGTACAGGTCGTGGCCACCGGCAGCGATGCCGCCGCCGCCATTGCCGAACTGTCGCAGCTGCTGCTGGACCGTTGCGGCGAAAGCCTGGACGAAGCCCCCGCAGCCAGCGCCACGGTAGCCGCCCAGCCGGTGCAGCAGGACAGCGCCGGCGTGCTGGCTGGCGTGGGTGCCTCGCCCGGCATCGCCATTGGCCGCATCTTCCACCATCGCCTGCAGGAATTCGACGTGGCCGAAGCCGGTGCCGCCGGCGTGGTGGAACAGCAAAACTTCACCCGCGCTACCGAAGAGGCCGCCGAGCAGATCGAGGCCATCAAGTCGCAGCTGCAAGACCAGGCCAAGCGCGCCATCCTGTCCATGCATCAGGAACTGCTGCAAGACCCGGACCTGCTGGCCCTGACCTACACCAGCCTGGCCGATGGCAAGTCCGCCGCCTGGGCCTGGCGTGCTGCCTTCAGCGCCTATTCCGCCCGTCTGGAAGCACAGGACAATGCCCTGCTGCGTGAACGCGCCAACGACATCCGCGACGTGGGCCGCCGCGTGCTGGCCTTGCTGGCCGGCGTGAAACAGAGCGAGCTGGATGTTCCTGCTGGCTCCATCCTGATTGCCGAAGACCTGGCCCCGTCCGACACCGCCGCGCTGGACCCAAGCAAAGTACTGGGCTTCTGCACCCGTACTGGTGGGGCGACCAGCCATGTGGCCATTCTGGCCCGTTCGCTGGGCATTCCCGCCATCTGCGGCATTTCACAGGCCGCGCTGGCACTGCAAGATGGCCGTGAGGTGATTCTGGACGGCAGCGCCGGTACCCTGAATATTGCCCCTACGACAGCCGAAAAGGTGGAAGCAGAAGCCGCCATCGCCCGTCTGGCCGAGCGTCGCGCCGCCGAACAGGCCATGTCGCAGCAACCGGGTCAAACCAGCGATGGCAGCCGTATCGAAGTCGTCGCCAATATCCGCAACGCCGCTGATGCGCGCGAAGCCGTCAAGGCCGGTGCCGAAGGCGTGGGCCTGCTGCGCTCGGAATTCCTGTTCGACAACCGCGACACCGCACCGTCCGAAGCCGAGCAGGCTGCCGAATACTGCGCTGTGGCGCGCGAACTGGGCAGTGAGCGCCCGCTGGTCGTGCGCACGCTGGATGTGGGTGGCGACAAGCCGCTGTCCTATCTGCCGCTGCCCAAGGAAGACAACCCCTTCCTCGGCCTGCGCGGCATCCGTGTCAGCCTGGATCGCCCCGATCTGCTGCGCACCCAGCTGCGCGCCATTCTGCAAGCCGCGCCGCTGACCCGCCTGCACATCATGTTCCCCATGGTGGCGTCGCTGGACGAGCTGCGCGCCGCCAAGGCGATTCTGGCGGAAGAACAAGCCGCCAGCGGTCACACCGACGTCAAGGTGGGCATCATGGTGGAAGTACCGTCCGCCGCCATTCTGGCTGGGCGCTTTGCCCCAGAAGTGGACTTCTTCTCCATCGGCACCAACGACCTCACCCAGTACGTACTGGCGATGGACCGTGGCCACCCGCAACTGGCCAAACAGGCCGACGCGCTGCATCCGGGCGTGCTGGCCATGATTGCCATGACCTGCGACGGCGCGCGCGCCCACGGCAAGTGGGTGGGCGTCTGCGGTGGCCTGGCCTCGGACGAACGTGCCGCACCGGTACTGGTTGGCCTGGGCGTGTCCGAGCTGTCGGTCAGCACGCCGTCAGTGGCGACGGTCAAGGCCACGCTGGCGCGCTGGAGCATGGACGAATGCCGCGCACTGGCACAACAGGTGCTGGCACTCTCCACCGTGGCAGAAGTGCGCAGCCATCTGGCGCAACAGGCGCGTTAAGCGCAATGAAACCTGCCGTCCGGCTTGTCCGGACGGTGCTGGCTCCCGCCGCCCGGCGGCTGGGAGCATTACGCAGGAATCACTATCATGTTTGATCAATCCTTCGCTTTTCTGCAGAAAATCGGCAAAGCGCTGATGCTGCCGGTAGCCGTATTGCCGGTGGCAGGCCTGCTGCTGGGTATTGGCGCCACCGATTTCCACACCCAGAGCACCGTGCTGCTGGCCATCCTGTCGCTGATGAAAAACGCCGGCGACGTCATCTTCGGCAACCTGCCGCTGATCTTTGCCGTGGGTGTGGCACTGGGCTTTACCGAAAACGACGGCGTGGCCGCCATTGCCGCCACCATCGGCTTCCTGGTAATGACCACCACGCTGGGGGTAATGGCCGGGCTGATGGGCGTGAAACCCGACACCATCATGGGCATGCCCTCCATCCAGACCGGCGTGTTCGGCGGCATTCTGGCCGGTGGTCTGGCTGCCTATATGTTCAACAAGTACTACCGGATCAATCTGCCACAGTATCTGGGCTTTTTTGCCGGCAAGCGCTTTGTACCCATCGTCACTGCCGTGGCGGCCATCGTGCTGGGCGCGGCGCTGTCCTTTGTGTGGCCTCCCATTGGCGGCGCGATCAAGAGCTTCTCGCAGTGGGCCGCCGTCAGCGACCCGCGCACGGCTGCCACCGTCTATGGTTTCGTCGAGCGTCTGCTGATTCCGTTTGGCCTGCACCACATCTGGAACGTGCCCTTCTTCTTTGAAATGGGCGACTTCGTCGATGCCAGCGGCAAGCACATCCACGGCGACATCAACCGCTTCTTTGCCGGTGACCCGACCGCAGGCGTGCTGTCTGGCGCCTTCCTGTTCAAGATGTTCGGCCTGCCGGCTGCTGCCATTGCCATCTGGCACACGGCCAAGCCGGAAAACCGGGTAAAAGTAGGCGGCATCATGGTTTCCGCCGCCCTCACCTCTTTCCTGACCGGTATTACCGAACCCATCGAATTTGCCTTCCTGTTCGTGGCTCCGGTGCTGTATTTCATCCATGCCTGCCTGGCGGCATCGGCGCAGTTCGTCGCCAATACGCTGGACATGCACATGGGCTTTACCTTCTCGCAAGGTGGCATCGACTTCCTGATGTTCAACCTGATCGGCAACAAGTCGCATCACGCCTGGTATGTGTTCATCCTCGGCCCGATCTACGCCGTCATCTATTACAGCGTGTTCCGCTTCGTCATCCTCAAGTTCAACCTGAAAACCCCGGGTCGCGAAGATGAAAGCGGCGAAGCACAGGCCGCAGTCAGCGAAGACCAGCGTGCACGCGCACTGGTGCTGGCCTTTGGGGGGCGCAGCAACATCAGCAATCTGGACGCCTGCATCACCCGTCTGCGCATTGCAGTGAAGAACCCGGCGCAGGTTGACCAGGCCAAGCTCAAGGCCATGGGCGCATCCGGTGTGGTGCAGGTGGGTAGCGGCATTCAGGCCATTTTCGGACCGCAATCGGAAAACCTGAAAACCGATATGGAGATTTACCTGAAAACCGCTGGTGACGATGCCGAACTGCCGGCCGCCGCAGCCAGTGCCAGCCCTGCCGCTGCTGTCAGCGCAGCTGCTGCGCCGGCCAGCGTGGCCGCCGATCCGCAAGTGGCCGCCACTGCCGCAACCGTGCTGGCTGCACTGGGTGGCCGTGGCAATGTGCAAAAGGTGGAAGCCATCGCCCACACCCGCCTGCGTGTCGAGCTGAAACAGGCTGCGGTATTTGATCAGGCAGCGGCACAGCAAGCCGGCGTGGTGGCCTGCGTGCAGACCCAGCCGGGCGTATGGCATCTGGTGGTTGGCGACCAGGCCACCGTACTGGCACAGGCGCTGCAAGGCTGATTCGCTTATCTGCAACACAAAAGGGCTGCCACTGGCAGCCCTTTTTCATGCTGCGCCGATGGCGCAGAAGGTGAACGCTTACAAGGCGAACAGCTGGCGCAGATGCAGCGCAACGCCGGATTCGACATTGCTGGCCACCGTGGCCGCCTGCGGCAGCTGCGAGGCCAGCCGCGGGTGGGCATTGGCCATCACCCGTGGATGACCAGCCGTCTGCAGCAGTTCGATATCGTTTTGCCCATCGCCAAACGCCAGACAGTCAGCCGGGCTGATGCCCAGTTCGTCCAGCACCAACCGCAAGGCGTGGCCTTTGGAGACACCCGGCGCCATCACTTCCAGACAGTTGTCGGCCGAGAAGGTGATATAGGCCGAATCCCCCAGCGCAGCATGCAGCTTGGCCTCCACCGTCAGCAAGTGGCCATGATCGGCGATATACAGCACCTTGCCGACACCAGCCCCATCATGCTGATGCAGCGCCTCGATCTGGTAATGCAGGCCGGAATCGGCATGCAGGTCGAGCAGATACTGGTAGGGCTGATCAATCAGCCAGGCATCGTCCAGATAGAAATTGAGTATGGTGCCGGCGGCAAATTCCGGCTGAGCAATGCGACGGACGATGGCGGGGTCGAGGTTGGCGCTATGGATCAGCCGGTTTTGCGCATCATGCACGCGGGCACCGTTGGAGCTGATCAGATAGGCGGAAATCCCCAGCGCATCGCGTATGCCCTTCACATCCAGATAATGGCGGCCAGTGGCCAGGGCAAAACGCAGGCCTTGTGCCTCCAGCTGTTGCAGGGTTTGCGCGGTGAGCGCGTTGACGGCGTGGTGTTCATCCAGCAGGGTGCCGTCCAGGTCGGAGGCGATGAAACGGTACACGGCAAAACTCCGCTTGTAGTGGGAGCTCGCCATTTTACACCTGCCACCATGTAGCCGCAGGACTACACCAAGCGCGCTGTACCAATGCAAAAAAGCCAAGCTGTAAGCTTGGCTTTTTTTGTATTCTGGTGGCCAGTCGCGGAATCGAACCACGGACACGCGGATTTTCAATCCGCTGCTCTACCAACTGAGCTAACTGGCCGTCTGACAGCTGCGGTGATGTTGGTGGCCAGTCGCGGAATCGAACCACGGACACGCGGATTTTCAATCCGCTGCTCTACCAACTGAGCTAACTGGCCATCACTGCTACGCTTTCGCGTCATCAGAGCCACGCATTTAATCAGAGCCGGCTGGTCGCGTCAAGATTTTTTTCAAAAACAGCACAAATAGCGCCGATTTTACCTTGCCTGCCCTATACGCAAAAAAGCCGGCTCAGGGCCGGCCGGATCACAACCACTACACCGCATCCGCCTGCTGCGCCGGGTGCGCCGCCAGTACCGCTGGCAGCGCATTCAAGGCGGCATCCACCCGCACGATATGCGGGAAAGCTGCCAGATCCACACCGAAACGCCGTGCGGCAAACACCTGCGGCACCAGGCAGACATCCAGCAGGCCGGGCTGCTCAGCGCAGGCATAGCTGGCCGGCTGTGCGGCTAGTTGCTGCTCCAGCGCAGTAAAACCAGTGGCGATCCAGTGGCGTATCCATTGGTTTTTCTGCGCCTCGTCCTGGCCCAGTTCGGCCTCCAGATACTTGAGGACGCGGGCGTTGTGCAGCGGGTGGATATCGGCGCAGATGCTGAGCACCAGTGCACGCACGCGGGCACGCTCCGTCAGCCCGGCAGGTAGCAGCGCCAGAGTATCCGGATAGGCTTCGTCCAGATATTCGCAGATGGCCAGCGACTGGGTCAGCAGCTGGCCATTATCCAGCAGCGCCGGCACCAGGCCTTGCGGGTTAAGCGCCAGATAGGCCGGATCGCGCTGCTCGCCCTTGAGCAGATTGACCGGCTGCTGGCGGTATTGCAGGCCTTTGAGATTGAGCGCGATACGCACCCGGTAGGCCGCGCTGGAGCGGTAGTAGCCATACAGCACACGCTCAGTCATGCGCGATCACTTTCTGATCGATACGGCCGAAAATGGACTGGCCGCTGGCATCCAGCATTTCGATAAGCACATGGTCCCCCACTTGCATGAAGGGCGTGCTCGCTTCGCCCGCTTCGATGATCTCGATCATGCGCTGCTCGGCCAGGCAGCAGGAGCCAGTGGCGCGGTCGTGATTGGAAATGGTACCGGAACCGATAATGGAGCCTGCCACCAGCTCACGCGTCTTAGCGACGTGCGCCACCAGCTGGGCAAAGCTGAACTGCATTTCCACGCCACACTGCGGCTGGCCGTACAACGCGCCGTTGTATTCCACCCGTAGTGGCAGATGCACCTTGCTGTCCTGCCAGGCCGCGCCCAGCTCGTCCGGTGTCACCGCCACCGGCGAAAAGGCGGTGGCCGGCTTGCTCTGGAAGAAGCCAAAGCCCTTGGCCAGTTCAGCCGGAATCAGGTTGCGCAGGGTGACATCGTTCACCAGCATCAGCAGGCGGATATGGCTGGCGCACTGTGCGGCAGTCGCGCCCAGCGGCACGTCATCGGTAATCACCGCCACTTCGCCCTCGAAATCCAGCCCCCAGCTGACATCGGCCAGTGGAATAGCCGCCTGCGGCGGCAAGAAGGCATCCGAGCCGCCCTGATACATCAGCGGGTCATGGTAAAAACTGGCCGGCACTTCGGCGCCGCGCGCCTTGCGCACCAGCTCCACATGATTGAGATAGGCGCTGCCATCGGCCCACTGGTAGGCACGGGGCAAGGGACTGTGGCAGGCGGCCTGGTCGAAATCGACAGCGCCGTTGACCGGCCCCTGGTTCAGTGCAGCATAGACTTCCTGCAAGGCCGGCTCACAGCGGTTCCAGTCATCCAGCGCGGCTTGCAGGCTGGCGGCGATATGCGGTACGGCGATGGCGCGGGCGAGGTCGCGGCTGACGACCATCAGCTGGCCATCGCGGGTGTGATTGCGGTAGGTGGCAAGTTTCATCGGTGTGTTCTTTCAGTTGTCAGGCCGCTCGGTAGCGGCCTGTCGTCGCGCAAACGTGGTGCAGGCTCAGGCCTTGGGCTTCCAGCTATCAACATAGCCGGCCCACTCTACCGCTGGCAGGCCAGGGCCCTGCTCCAGTGCGCTGCGGGTGTCTATCATCACCGCCACTTCGTCGGTGAATTTCTTGGGCTCGCTCATGGCCTTGGCAAAGGCCTTGGGATGCGGGCCATGGGTAAAGCCGGCCGGGTGGAAGGTGAGCATGCCGGGCTTAATATTGTCGCGGCTGAAAAAGTCGCCAGCGTGATAGAAGATGACTTCGTCGTAGTCGTCGTTGTTGTGATAGAACGGCACTTTCAACGCGCCAGGGTCGGACTCGATGGGACGCGGCACAAAGGTGCAGACCACAAAACCATCTGCCACAAAAGTGCTGTGTGCCGACGGCGGCAGATGATAGCGATGGCTCATCAGCGGCCGGATGTCGCGCCAGTTGATGCGGGCCACCGCGATATTGCCGTGCCAGCCGATGGCATCCAGCGGGTTGAATGGGTAGGTCACCGTAGATAGCGCATTCAGGCGCTTGATCACCACCTGCCATTCATCCTCGGTCTGCTGCGCCTTGAAGGCATCGTCGATGGCCGGCACATCCAGCATGGCCTCGTCGAAAATGGCATGCGGCCCCACCAGCCCCTTGTCCGGCAGCTGGTAGGCACCGTTGCTGGCTTCGATCAGCAGCATGGTGGTGGTGTCGGCCGGCTCGATGCGCCAGCTGGTGGAACGCGGAATCAGGATGTAATCGCCATCGCGATAGCTCAGATGGCCGTAGTCGCAAAACAGCTCGCCGCTGCCGGCATGGATAAACAGCAGGTCGTCACCATCGCCATTGCGAAACAACTGGGTCATCGCCTGGCTGCAAGTCCAGATACGCAACTGGCACTGGCTGTTATGCAAGACCAGCGGCGCGCTCCACGGGGCGGCCGTTTCTTTGGGTAGTTCGTTCAGATCAAAGGCGCGTGGCTTGAGCGGCCCTTCCCAGGCCGACCAGCCGGTGGGCGGGTGCTTGTGATGCAGATGGGTAGCCGGGCCGAAAAAACCGCTGCGCCCGACTTCGCGTTCATAAATGCCCTCGGCCGGCAGATCGGCATGGGCCTGACGGGAAATTGTCCCTTCCCGGTGCGGGAAACTTATCCATTTGCGCATGGGCCATTCCTTGCCCTATGGCGCAACAAGCGCCGCAGGCTATCGATTTAGCGGGGCGGCGCGCAGTACAAGGCTGTGCGCCGCGCAGTCACTGTCCGGTTCAGTCGGCCTTCAACACGCCACGACGGATCTGGTCTTCTTCGATGGATTCGAATAGGGCACGGAAGTTGCCCTCGCCAAAACCTTCATTGCCCTTGCGCTGGATGATTTCGAAGAAAATCGGCCCGATGACGGTTTCGGTAAATATCTGCAGCAGAATGCCTGCGCCCTCTACCGGTGCGCCATCGATCAGGATGCTGTTGCGGCGCAGGCGGGCCAGGTCTTCACCATGGCCGGCGACACGGCTATCCACCTTGTCGTAATAGGTGTCCGGCGTATCCAGGAAGCGGGTACCGGCGGCTTTCAGCGTTTCCACCGTCTGGTAGATGTCGCGAGTGGTCAGGGCGATATGCTGGATGCCTTCGCCGTGGTATTCGCGCAGGAATTCCTCGATCTGGCTCTTGTCGTCGGACGATTCATTGATGGGAATGCGGATCTTGCCGCAGGGGCTGGTCATGGCCTTGGACACCAGGCCGGTCAGCTTGCCTTCGATATCGAAGTAGCGGATTTCGCGGAAATTAGCGATGCCTTCGTAGAAACCAGCCCATTTCGCCATATTGCCGCGGAAAACATTGTGGGTGAGATGGTCGATTTCATACAGGCCGACACCAGCCGGGTGCTGGTCCACACCGTCCAGCGGCAGGAAATCGACATCATAAATATTGTGCGACGAGCCATAGCGGTCGACAAAGTACAGCGCCGAACCACCGATTCCCTCCACCGCCGGGATATTCAGTTCCATCATGCCGATGGGCCGCACATAGGGCTTGGCACCATGGGCCAGCGCATATTCATAGGCTTTGGCAGCGTCCTTGACGCGCCAGGCCATGGCACAGGCCGACGGGCCGTGCACCTTGCCAAACTCATTGGCCGGCTGGGACGGTTCGCCATTCAGGATGAAATTGATGTCGCCCTGACGGTACAGGCTGACATTCTTGCTGCGATGGCGGGCGACTTCGATAAAACCCAGCGACAGGAACAGCTGGCGCAACTCGGCAATACCTTGCGCAGTGGGGGCGGTGTACTCGACAAACTCGAAGCCGTCGGTCGCCAGCGGGTTTTGCAGCAGTGCTTCCATTTTCATCATTTCTCCTCTTTATCCATTGGCAGCGCAGACCTGGATCGCAAGCCGGGCGCCATGGCTGATGTGCAATACGGCAAGGGTCACAACCGGCCAGTCACGGCAGCAGGAGTCAATGCGGGGGACAATGGACAAAGCGGAGAGGTGGACAGCGTATTGGCAGGTCAGCAGGCAGCCACCGCAGGGCGGCGACGCACGCAACAGACCAGCCGCAACAGGCCAGATGTGGCAGAGGGTACCGGTGGGATGGACCATGCCGTGCGACAGCCAGCGCGGTCGCCTTTCCCCGGCGGCACGATTGTGTGTGTCTCACCGAGGCTCTCCTCTATCTTTGCCGACATTATCCAGTGATCTCGCGCCACCGTGTAAAATGTCCGGGTTAGGCTATTTATTCTAGGGAAAATGCCTGGCAATTTTCTTGCAAACATTCCCCAGACAAACAATAACTAGAAATATAATTTCAAAAAATTCAAATCAGAGGAGTTTACATGCCAAGTCTTACGCTAGATAAGACAGACTTGCGCATCCTGTCGGAGCTGCAGCTCAATGGCAGGTTGACCAATGTGGAGCTTGCGGAAAGAGTCGCCCTCTCTCCCTCACCTTGCCTGAGACGTCTCAAGCAACTGGAGGAGTCCGGCGTCATCCGCCAATATGTCGCCTTGCTCGATCCGGCCAAAATCGGCCTGGGTTTGCAAGCCTACGTCCGTGTCGTGCTGGAGAAGCGTGGCAATACGCATGTGCAAAGTTTCATTGATGCTGTCCAGCGTTGGCCGGAAGTCATCAATTGCTTTGCAATGACCGGGGAAATGGACTATCTGCTGCAAGTTTATTTTGAAGATCTGGAACATTTCTCGCGCTTTGTCATGGATGAGCTGCTACAACAGCAAGGCGTGGAAGATGTGAAATCCAGCTTTGTCCTGAAAGAGATCAAGCGCACGACTTCGCTACCGCTCAGCCAGCTCAGAAGTCTGTGAGCCGGAATGCCTGCCTGAGTCGCTGCGCCATCCGATATATCCTGGAGGAATAAGCAAAGGCCCCGGTATGACCGTGATCAAACGACTGCACCGCCTGCTCCTTGCTGTTGCAATAATGTTGCACAGCACGGCATGGGCGTTTTCAGTCACTTTCATTTCGCCGGGGCACCATGACGAAGCGTATTGGCTCAGTGCAACGCGCGCCATGCAGGCGGCTGCACAGCAACTGGATATTCAGCTGGAGGTGCTGTACGCCGAACGCGATCCATTGCAGATGGTCAACTTGACCCGCGCTGTCACCCAGCGCCGGCACAAACCGGACTACCTGCTGCTGGTCAACGAAAAACTGACCGGCCCGGCCATGCTCTCGCTGGCTGATCAGGCCGGCATCCCCTGCTTTCTCAGCTTCAACCAACTCACGCCGACCCAGTTACAAAACAGCGGTCAGCCACGGCAAAGACTGAAGCACTGGCTGGGCTCGCTGGCTCCGGACAATGCCAAGGCCGGTGCGCTCACCATGCAAGAGCTGCTGGCACAGGGCCGCCGGCACTTTCCCGCCGGGACACCACTGCATGTGCTGATGATGGCCGGCGATCACGCTACCCCGGCCTCGACCGAGCGCGTCGCCGCTGCCCAGCGCGTACTGGCGGCACATCCGGAAGCCAGGCTGACGCAGCTGGTCTATGGCGAATGGGAGCGCCAGCGTGCCATGCAGCAGGGACTATGGCTGCTGCAGCGCTATCCGCAGATCAATCTGGTGTGGGCCGCCAATGACGAAATGGCCTTTGGCCTGGAAGAAGCCATCCGTCGCGGCGGCAAGCAGGCCGGCCGCGAAGTGCTGCTCAGCGCCATCAACAACTCGCAGCAAGCCATGCACGAACGCCAGCAAGGCCGGCTCAGCGCGCTGGCAGCCGGCCACTTCATGACCGGAGCCTGGAGTCTGGTGCTACTGTACGACTATCAGCACGGCCACGACTTTGCCGACGAAGGCCTGCTGCTACAAGCTGCCGTGTTCAGCGCCATTTCCGCCACACAGGCCCTGCGCTTTCAGCAGCGCTTTGCCGATAATGATTTCAGCAGCATCCGTTTCAAGCAGTTCAGCAAAGTGGCCAACCCGGCCCTGCGGCACTACAACTTTCGCTTCAGCACGGTGCTGGACTAGGGTCTGTTCATGTTCGGTATTCGGTGATGCAGACCCAGGAAGCTGGGCAATGCCAGCTTGCGCTGCACACGGCTTTGCCAAACCCTGCTGGCAGGGATTACCCTGCGGCCTGCGGTGTTCCGCGCATCACCTCCCCTCAACCACCGCCGCCGTGAAAAAATAGCGTTAACAGGCCTTAGGAGCTGGCACATGCCGACCCGCAGACTCACCCGCCAGCTGATCTGGCAGCTGCTGCTGTATACCTTGCTGTTCGGAGCGGTGGTGACCGGCCTGAAAGCTGCGCTGGTATGGCACAACGGCCAGCAGCAGATGGATGCCATACCGGCCACGGTATCGCGCCTCTACCTGCCGCTGTTGAGCCAGAGCGCCTGGGATGTGGACATCCCGGCCATCCAGCTGCAGTTACGGCTGATCGCCCAGATCCCCGGCGTACAGAGCGTGGCGCTGCGCACCGAGCTGGGCCAGTCCTTGCGCTATGACAACCCAGAACAGCAGGGGCAGGACAATAGCGGCCAGTACCAGTTGCCCCTGCGCTCGCCACACAGCACGGAGGCGATTGGCAACCTGCAGCTGACGGTATCCCGCCAGCACATCTACAGCGCCATGCGCCAGGAAGTGGCCAGCGCGACCCTGGCTTTCCTGCTGGGCTCCTTCGGCCTGGCCCTGCTGCTGTGGCTGCTGTTCAACCGCCGCCTGGTACGCCCGCTACAAGGCATGGCAGAAATCGTGCGCAACTATCAACCAGGCATGCAGCTGCCACCGCTACTTCCCGGCCAGCAGCATGGCCAGATCGACAATGAACTGAGCGAACTGGCCCAGGCTTTCCGCAGCATGAGCAACAATATCAGCCACCACCTGCAGGCACGCCAGCGCATCGAAAACGAACTGGCCAGCCATCGCGATCAGTTGGCCGGCCTGGTGACAGAGCGCACAGGCGAACTGAATCAGCTGCTCAATTTTCAGCAGCTGATTGCCGGCATTTCCACCCGCTTCATCAATATCCCGCTGCATGACATCGATCAGGCTACCCGGATGGCGCTGGGCGAGATCGGTCACTTCATGCAGGTGGAGCGCTGTTATCTGATCAGCTTTGCCGATGACTGGCTGGTCAATACCGTGCACGAATGGTGTGCCTCCGGCATCCAGCCCACCACCCACTTGCTGCAAGGCCAGAGCATGCTGCGCCGCCGCTGGGCCTGCCAGCAATTGCAAGACCATGGCCTGCTGTCGCTGGACACCCTGGACGCACTGCCGGACAACGCCATGCTGGAACGCCAGGAACTGGAAGAACACCGGATACAAAGCCTGTTCATGCTGCGCATCGATCACATGGGCCGCCCGGTAGGCCTGTTCGGCTGCGACATGGTCAGCAGCCCGCGTCACTGGCAGGGCAAGGAGCAGCAACAGGCCCGCCTGCTGGGCGAAACACTGGCCAATACCATCATCCGCCGCCAGCAGTTGCAAGCACTCAGCCAGACCCAACAGCAGCTGCGCGCCGCCAATGCCGATCTGGCCCGCATGGCCTTTAGCGACGGGCTGACCGGCATCGCCAACCGACGCTATTTCGACGAACAGCTCGGCCTGTGCTTCAATGCGGCCCGCAGCGAAGGCCAGGCGCTGAGCGTATTACAGATCGATATCGATTATTTCAAGCAATTCAATGACAGCTACGGGCATCTGGCGGGCGATCAGTGTCTGCGCCAGGTGGCGCAATGCATACAGCTACACCTGCCCGCAGCGGCCAATCTGGCAGCCCGGGTCGGGGGAGAGGAATTCGCGGTCCTGCTGCCGGGCTACCTGGCCACGGCAGCTGTCGCACTGGCAGAAGCCATTCGCCTGGCGGTCTGGCAACTGGCCATTGCCCATCGTCAGAGCAGTGCCGGCGACCGGGTCACCATCAGTATCGGCGTGGCCAGTCTGGAGGTGCCGCCACAGTCGGAACACCAGCTGATGCGCAACGCTGACCAAGCGCTCTACCTGGCCAAACACCGTGGTCGCAACCGGGTGGAAATGGCCAATACCAAAAACTGAGCGCAGCACCCAAGCGCACCTACCACGACTTGCAACCATGAAAAAAGCCCGGCGATGCCGGGCTTGTTCATGACAGGGCTGCGCGCTTTACAAACCCAGCCGTTGCCATACGGTGGACACCAGGCCAGCCTGGTTCAAGGTATAGAAATGCAGGCCGGGCGCGCCATTGGCCAGCAGGCGGTCGCACAATTCGGTCACCACATCCAGGCCCAGGGCGCGGATGGAGGCCGTGTCGTCATAGTAGGACTGCATGCGCTGACGCAGCCAGCGCGGCACTTCGGCCCCGCACATATCGGAAAAACGGCACAGCTGGCCAAAATTGGCGATCGGCATGATGCCCGGCACGATGGGAATATCCACCCCGCGTGCCTGCGCTTCGTCGACGAAGCGGAAGTAGGCATCGGCATTGAAGAAGTACTGGGTCATGGCCGAATTGGCACCGGCCTTGACCTTGCGCACGAAATTGTTCAGGTCATCCTCGGCCGACTTAGACTGGGGATGGAATTCCGGGTAGGCCGCCACTTCGATATGGAAATGGTCGCCGTGCTCGCTGCGAATGAACTCCACCAGCTCGTTGGCATAGCGGAATTCGCCAGCAGCTACCATGCCGGAAGGCATGTCACCGCGCAGCGCCACAATGTGGCGGATACCGTGGTTACGGTATTCGTTGAGAATCGCGCTGATGTTTTCCCGGGTCGAACCAATACACGACAGGTGTGGCGCGGCAGCATGGCCTTCGCTGCGGATTTCCAGCACGGTGGACAGGGTGCCATCGCGGGTGGTGCCGCCAGCACCAAAGGTCACCGAGAAGAATTGCGGCTTGAACTGCGCCAGTTGCTGGCGGGTGGTACGCAGCTTGGCCACGCCTTCTGGGGTCTTGGGCGGGAAAAACTCAAAGCTGAAGGTTTTTTTCTGTTCACTCATGATCGTCTCTGTCCCTGCTCGTGGCGGCAGGCTTGTCTGCTGCGGCTACACCGGCGCACTGACGCCAGCGGATAAAAAAACGGACAGGTGCATTCTACCCTGCCCTGTCCGTTCGCCTTACTTGCCCGTATCAATAACGATAGTGCGCCGGCTTATAAGGGCCCTGCTTGGGCACGCTGATGTAGGCGGCCTGCTCATCCGACAGCTCGGTCAGATTGGCACCGATGCGTTTCAGATGCAGGCGGGCCACTTTTTCGTCCAGATGCTTGGGCAGCACATACACTTCCTTGCCGTACTTTTCACCGTGCTGGAAGATTTCCATCTGCGCCAGCACCTGGTTGGTGAAGGAGTTGGACATCACGAAGCTGGGGTGACCGGTGGCGCAGCCCAGGTTCACCAGACGGCCTTCGGCCAGCAGGATGATGCGCTTGGCCGGTTCATTGCCTTGGGCCGGGAAGATGATGTGGTCTACCTGCGGCTTGATATTGTCCCACTGGTATTGGCGCAGGCTGGCGACTTCGATTTCGCTGTCGAAGTGGCCGATATTGCACACGATGGCGTTGTTGCGCATGCGAACCATGTGCTCGTGGGTAATGACCGACACATTACCGGTGGTGGTGACAAAGATGTCGCCCTGGTCGGCCACATCATCCATGCGTACCACGCGGTAGCCTTCCATGGCAGCTTGCAGCGCGCAGATCGGGTCCACTTCGGTTACCCATACCGTGGCACCCAGGCCACGCAGGCTCTGGGCGCAGCCCTTGCCCACATCGCCATAACCCAGCACCACGGCGACCTTGCCGGCGATCATCACGTCGGTGGCACGCTTGATGCCATCCACCAGCGATTCGCGGCAGCCATACAGATTGTCGAACTTGGACTTGGTGACCGAGTCGTTCACATTGAATGCCGGGAAAGGCAGACGGCCTTCCTTTTGCATCTGGTACAGGCGATGCACACCGGTGGTGGTTTCTTCGGTCACGCCCTGGATGTGCGGCAGACGCTTGGAGTACCAGTGCGGATCCACTTCCAGATAACGGGCAATGGCGGCAAACAACGCGGTTTCTTCTTCATTGGCCGGGTGGCTGATCACGCTGCGATCCTGTTCGGCCTTGCTGCCCAGCATCAGCAACAAGGTGGCGTCGCCGCCATCGTCCAGAATCATGTTGGCTTCCTGACCGGCCGGCCATTCGAAGATCTTGTGCGAGAACTCCCAGTACTCGTCCAGGCTCTCGCCCTTGAAGGCAAACACCGGGATATTGGCAGCGGCAATGGCGGCGGCGGCGTGGTCCTGGGTGGAGAAGATATTGCAGGAAGCCCAGCGTACATCGGCACCCAGTTCAACCAGGGTTTCGATCAGCACGCCAGTCTGGATGGTCATGTGCAGCGAACCGGCAATGCGCGCGCCACGCAGCGGCTTCTGGTGCGCGAACTCTTCGCGCAGCGCCATCAGTCCGGGCATTTCGGTTTCGGCAATCGCCAGTTCCTTGCGCCCCCAGGCGGCAAGGTTGATGTCGGCTACATGGAAATCGGTGAATTCAGCCATCGTGCAAAGTCCTTTTACACGCCGGCCAGAACGCGGCTCACCCGCTATTCCGGCTTCGGCACGGAGTTTAGTCAGGTGAGCGCCGTTTGCAAGAAGCCCGAGCCTGGGGATTGACCTCGCAGCGCTCCTCGGGAGTGCCGTAATTATACCTAGAGACGTAAAAATGTGAATGAAACTTCTCTGACAAGGGTTACACTGGAATATTGCCGACGGCATAGTCACATTGCATAGAGAAGCACATGTCTTTTGTTTTCACTACCATTTCAGCGACTGCCGGCCTGGCTGCACTGAGTGCGGCCACCATCGGCATCCTGGCTTGGGAACGACGCCAGGTCACAGGGGCCAGCTGGCTGGCCTGGCTGATGCTGGCGGTGACGGTATGGGCTGGCGGTGCCATGCTGGAATTGTCATCATCCTTGCTGCGCGAGAAAATTTTCTGGTCCAAGGTGGAATACCTGGGCACGCTCACGGCGCCAGCGCTGTTTTTCCTGCTGGCGGCAGATTACAACCAGCTGGACAAGGCACTCCGCCTGCGCAGCATCGCCATGCTATTCGTCATCCCCTTGCTCAGTTTTGGCCTGGCAATCAGCAATGAGCAGCACGGCTTGATCTGGAGCAGTTTTCAGGTCTCACCATCGGGTCACAACCTGCTTATCTTCAATCATGGCCCGCTGTTCTGGCTGCTGGTTGCCGGCTTTTCCTACCTGATGATGCTACTGGGCTCCTTGCTATTACTGCGGACCCTGCACTTTTACCCACCCCACTACCGCGGCCAGTCGCTGATCCTGATGCTGGGGGCCATCATCCCCTGGGTCGGCAATCTGCTCTATCTGTCGGGCAACATCCCGCTACGTGGGCTGGACCCTACACCCTTGTGCTTTGCCATCACCGGTATGGTGTTTGCCTTTGACCTGCTCTATCTGCGCATGCTGTATGTCGTACCCATTGCTCGCGGCAATGCCTTCAACGCCATGGGTGACGGCATCCTGGTGATTGACCCCAACAAGACGATTCTCGACATCAACCCGGCGGCCGCCAATCTGTTTGGCAAGCCGGCGGCGGTGCTATGTGGTCAGCCGCTGCAGCTTGCCGCACTGGTCGCGGTCGCCGATCAGGATGGTGCCCATCAAGTGGAACTGAACGGCCCCGGTTCACGCTCCATTCTGGAAGTCCGGGCATTTCCCATCAGAGAGTCGGGTGTCACCCTCGGTGGCCGCCTGCTGGTACTGCGCGATATCTCACGCCAGCGTCTGGCCGAGGAGGCCTTGCATCAGGCCTATATGCAGCTGAAAACGCGTATCGACGAAATCGAGACCCTGCAAGACACCCTGCGCGAACAGGCCCTGCACGACCCGCTGACCGGCCTCTACAACAGACGCTATCTTGAGGAAACGCTAGGCCGGGAAATCAGCCGGGCCGAGCGGGAACAACAGCCACTGACTTTTGCCCTGATTGACCTGGACAATTTCAAAGGCGTCAACGACCGCTTCGGCCACATGGCCGGCGACCAGGTACTGTGCGCACTAGCCGACCTGCTGCGCCGCCATTGCCGTCAGGCTGATATCGTTTGCCGGCTGGGCGGCGAGGAATTTATCGTGGTATTGCCCGCGGCCGACCAGCGTAATGGCTGGATGCGCCTTGAACTGCTGCGCCGCCGTTTTTCCGATTTACGCTACAAGGTGGAAGGAGTGGAATTTTCTTCTACCTTCTCTTGTGGCATTGCCTGCTACCCCAGTGATGGCAATAGTTTTTCCAAGCTTTACCAGCTGGCCGACATGGCCTTGTACGATGCCAAGGCACAGGGCAAGAACCAAGTCAGGCTGCATGGCAATCCCCTGCAGGAAACCACGGGCATTCCGCTGCTACAGGCACAGATGGTGAGCAAGTAGCAATAAAAAAACCGGGAACGCGTCCCGGTTTTTCATGGTACATCTGCGGCCTTACTTGACGATACGCAAGCTGGGCCTGCCGCTGGGGCGGGGCACTGCCGGCTCATCCGTCTTGCCGTCTTCCGGCTCGGACTCACTGGCCACCACAGGAGCCAGCGCCGGCGCCTCGGGCGTACTACCCAACTCAACCTCGAAGCCCATGCCTTCGCCGGTTTCCCGGGCAAAAATCGACATCACATTGCCGACAGGCACCCAGATATCCCGTGATACTCCGGCAAAACGTGCGGAAAAAGACACCCATTCATTGTCGATGCGCAGATTCTGGGTGGCCCCAGCTGCAATATTCAACACGATTTCGTTGTTCTTCACGTACTCGCGCGGGACATCGGCGTGCTCGTCCACCCACACCACCAGAAACGGCGTATGGCCATTATCCGTACACCATTCATACAGGGCACGGATCATGTAAGGCTTGGTGCTGGCGCTCATGGTCATCCCTTACTTGCGCATGGCCTTTTCGGACGGGGTCAGCGAGTCAATGAAAGACTGGCGCTGGAAAATGCGTTCCGCGTACTTGAGGATGGGCGCAGCATGTTTGCCCAGGTCGATGTTGTAATGCTCCAGACGCCACATCAGCGGGGCAATGGCCACATCGATCATGGAGAAGTCATCACCCAGCATGAACTTTTGCTTGGCAAAAACCGGGGCGATGGTGGTCAGGCCGTCACGGATGGCTTCACGCGCCTTGGTCGCTTCCTTGCCGGTAGCGCCGGCTTCCAGCACTTTCACATTGCAGAACAGCTCGTTCTCGAAACGGTGCAGGAACAGACGGGCACGAGCGCGCATGACCGGATCAGCCGGCATCAGCTGCGGATGCGGGAAACGCTCGTCGATGTATTCGTTGATGATATTGGATTCGTGCAGGATCAGGTCGCGCTCTACCAGTACCGGCACTTCGTTGTAGGGATTCATCACAGCCAGGTCTTCCGGCTTGTTGTGAATGTCCACATCGATGATCTCGAAATCCATTCCCTTTTCATACAACACGATACGGCAACGTTGGCTGAAGGGGCAGGTAATTCCAGAATAAAGAGTCATCATGGCTAGCGGATATCCTTGACAGAGGCAATCATTTTCGATCGAAGCCGTGATTTTACCATTTTCAGGCAGGCAATTTCCACAACTACATCGCAAAGCCATGATTACAAAAGAAAAAAGGCGGAAAATTCCGCCTTTTTCATCATGCTACAGCAGTGCTTAATGCACGTCTTTCCAGTATTCCTTCTTCAGGAAGTAGGTCAGCGGCAATAGCAGCAGGCCGAGGAACATCAGCACGACATAACCAATCTGGTGACGCTTGACTTGTGTCGGCTCGCCGATGAAGACCAGGTAGTTGGTCAGGTCAGCCATACGCTTGTCAAACTCCACGGTATTGGCCTTGCCGTTTTCCAGCTTGGTCAGGCTACCTGCCTTGACCAGTTCGAGCTTGCGCTCTTCATGGCCAGCGGCGTTCTTCTCGGTCTTCAGCACCTGCTCGCCCTGCATTTCCCATAGCACGTGCGGCATGCCCACCTTGTCAAACATCAGGTTGTTCCAACCAGTAGGACGAGTCGGATCGCGATAGAAGCCGCGCAGATAGGCGTACAGGTAGTCGGCACCACGCGAACGCGCAATCAGCGACAGGTCCGGCGGAGCAGCACCCAGCCATACCTTGGCATCTTTCTTGTCCATGTTGACATTCATCTGGTCGCCGATCTTGGCACCATCCGGCAGCAAGTTGGCCTTGATCTGCTCTTCGGACAGGCCGATATCTTCCAGACGGTTGTAACGCATGGCACTGGCCGAGTGGCAGGACAGGCAGTAGTTGCTGAACAACTGTGCACCGCGCTGCAGACTTTCGGTGTCCTGAATGTCGATCGGGGCCTTTTCCAGCGTCGGGCCTTCATTGGCCAGAACGGTGCCGCTTACCGGCAACACCAGCGCCATGGCAGCGATCAGGTGGCGGATTTTGCTTTTCATATGTCCTTTCCCCTTGCTTACACGTTGGTGCCGAACAGATAGGCCGCGATGATCGTCACAGCCACCAGCACCAGGAACTGCAACTGGCGCTTGCCATTGGTCTCCGTCACGCGGGTCGGTACCGGTACCGAGCCGACATCGTTCTTGGTATAGAACGGCATACCCAGGAAGAAGGCAAAGTAGACGAAGGACAGAATTTGCGAAATCAGGGTACGACCAGCCGTCGGCGGCATGGCGCCCAGCATGCCCAGACCGATAAAGGCGATGATGAACAAGACCAGCATGAACTTGAACTTCGGACCGCGATAACGGATGGACTTGATCGGCGAACGATCCAGCCACGGCAGGAAGGCAATCACCACCACCGCAGCGCCCATGCCGATCACACCCCAAACCTGGGTACCCAGGAAGGACGGAATGGCACGCAGAATGGCGTAGAACGGGGTGAAGTACCATACCGGGGCGATATGCGGCGGGGTCTTCAGCGGGTCAGCCTGATCGAAGTTCGGATGCTCAAGGAAGTAGCCACCCATTTCCGGCAGGAAGAACACGATGGCGGAGAACACAATCAGGAACACAGCCACACCGAATACATCTTTCACGGTGTAGTAGGGATGGAAAGGAATGCCATCCAGCGGGATGCCCTTTTCGTCCTTCAGTTTCTTGATTTCAACGCCGTCAGGGTTGTTGGAACCCACTTCGTGCAGGGCAATCAGGTGAGCCACGACCAGTGCCAGCAGGACCAGCGGCACAGCGATCACGTGCAGGGCGAAGAAGCGGTTCAGCGTGGCATCAGATACCACGAAGTCACCACGAATCCACACCGACAGATCCGGGCCGATGACCGGAATGGAGCCGAACAGGTTCACAATCACCTGCGCACCCCAGAAGGACATCTGGCCCCAAGGCAGCAGATAACCCATGAAGGCCTCAGCCATCAGGCACAGGAAGATCAGGCAACCAAACACCCACACCAGTTCGCGCGGCTGCTTGTAGGAGCCGTAGATCAGGCCACGGAACATGTGCAGGTAAACCACCACGAAGAACATGGAGGCACCGGTGGAGTGCATGTAGCGGATGATCCAGCCACCTGCCACATCACGCATGATGTATTCCACCGAAGCGAACGCCACCGGAATGCCAGCACCGTTGAGGGTGCCATCCGGCTTGTAGTTCATGGTGAGGAAGATACCGGTCACGATCTGGATAACCAGCACCAGCATGGCCAGCGAGCCGAAGAAATACCAGAAATTGAAGTTCTTCGGTGCGTAGTACTCAGTAACGTGCTCTTTCAGCATCGACGACAGCGGGAAGCGGTCGTCAATCCAGTTCAGCAGCTTTTGTCCTTTGCTCATTTTTCCCCCTAAGCTTATTTGTCGTCGCCAATCAGCAGGCGGGTATCGGACAGATACTTATGCGGCGGGATTTCCAGGTTCTTTGGAGCCGGAACACCCTTGAATACGCGGGCAGCCAGGTCGAACTTGGAACCATGACACGGGCAGTAGAAGCCACCCAGCCATTCCGGGCCAAGATCGGCAGGTGCCAGATCAGGACGGAAGGTCGGCGAACAGCCCAGATGGGTACAGATACCCACGGCCACCAGCAGCTCAGGCTTGATGGAGCGGCCTTCGTTCTGGCAGTACTTGGGTTGTTGCTCTACTTCGGACTTGGGGTCCGCCAGCTTGGGGTCGTTCTTGGGCAGGTCAGCAATCTGCTGCTTGGTACGGGACAACAGCCATACCGGTTTGCCGCGCCACTCGACGTTGATCTTCTGGCCCGGCTCCAGCTTGCTGATATCCACCTCAACCGGTGCACCAGCCGCCTTTGCCCGTTCAGACGGGAAGAAACTCATCAGAAACGGCGTTGCCACCCCGGCAACGGCCACACCCCCAACAGCGCTGGTTGCTACCGTCAGAAACCGACGGCGCCCCGTATCGACTTGTTGTTCACTCATTACAGTCATCCTCAAACGTGGAAACCGAGCTCAAACTTCAAACCAGACGATTTTACCTGATTACCAGTAGGGACATGAAGCGCCTATGCAAATAAATTGAGCCCGGTTGGGTAGATTTGTCTAAACCGGATTGAAAAGATCGACAAATTCAACAGTTATGCCGGGTAAATGAGAAACCTTCTCGCCCAGTGCCTGTACGCCGTAGCGCTCTGTTACATGATGTCCGGCCGCAATGAAAGCCACACCATACTCCTCGGCCAAATGGAAACATTGCTCCGAGACCTCGCCCGTGACAAAGGCATCAACCCCGAGCCGGATGGCCTCTTGAAAGAAAGACTGCGCCCCACCGGTACACCAGGCCAGCCGGCGTACTGGCCGCTCGGCCGGCCCCAGCAGCATCGCTTGCCGGCCCAGGCTGACGGAAATTTCCTCAGCCAGTTGCGCTGCAGTCGCGGCAGCCGGCCACCGGCCATGCCATAACAAGCCCTGCTCACCGGTCTGTCCCTCGGCCTGCCAACCCAGCCGTCTGGCCAGGGTGGCGTTATTGCCCAATTCCAGATGCCCGTCCAGCGGCAAGTGATAAGCAATCAGGCTGATGTCATGCTGCAACAGTTTGGCCACTCGCGCACGCTTCATGCCAATCAGCCGGGCGTCTTCACCCTTCCAGAAATAACCATGATGCACCAGAATGGCATCCGCCCGGCGGGCAATCGCCACATCAATCAGTGCTTGTGAGGCGGTCACACCCGTGATGATGTGCCGCACCTCTGCCCTGCCCTCGATTTGCAAACCATTGGGCGCGTAGTCCTGGTAGCGCCATGGCTCCAGCCATTCATCCATGCTGGCAAGCAGCTGCTGTAATTGCATCATGCATCCTTGCGAAATAGGCTGCTGCCTATTGTGCCAGAGAAGTCGGTCGCCCCCACCGTCGCACAGAAAAACAAAAAACCCCGCACACGTGCGGGGTTTTTAGATTCAGCGAGGGCTGAAGCAGCTTACATCATGCCGCCCATGCCACCCATGCCACCCATATCCGGCATGCCGCCAGCAGCCGGCTTGTCTTCCGGCAGTTCTGCGATCATGCAATCGGTAGTCAGCATCAGGCCGGCAACAGAAGCAGCGTGTTGCAGAGCAGAGCGGGTTACCTTGGCCGGATCCAGCACGCCCATTTCCAGCATGTCGCCGTATTCGCCGGTGGCTGCGTTGTAACCGAAGTTACCCTTGCCTTCCAGCACCTTGTTCACCACAACAGACGGCTCGTCGCCAGCGTTCTTGACGATCTGACGCAGCGGGGCTTCGATGGCCTTCAGTACGATCTTCACACCAGCATCCTGATCGACGTTGTCGGTCTTCAGGCTGTCCAGAGTGGAACGGGCACGCAGCAGAGCTACGCCACCACCAGCCACAACGCCTTCTTCTACAGCGGCGCGGGTAGCGTGCAGTGCGTCTTCAACGCGAGCCTTCTTCTCTTTCATTTCCACTTCGGTAGCGGCACCAACCTTGATCACGGCAACACCGCCGGCCAGTTTGGCCACGCGCTCTTGCAGTTTTTCGCGGTCGTAATCAGAAGAAGCTTCTTCGATCTGGCGACGGATCTCACCAACGCGAGCCTGGATGGCCTCAGCCTGACCAGCGCCGTCGATGATGATGGTGTTTTCCTTGCCCACTTCGATACGCTTGGCTTGGCCCAGCATGTCCAGAGTGGCCTTTTCCAGAGTCAGACCCAGTTCTTCGGCAATCACGGTACCGCCGGTCAGGATGGCGATATCCTGCAGCATGGCCTTGCGACGGTCGCCAAAGCCCGGAGCCTTGACTGCAACCACCTTCAGGATGCCACGAATGGTGTTGACCACCAGGGTAGCCAGCGCTTCGCCTTCAACATCTTCAGCGATGATCAGCAGCGGACGGCCGGACTTGGCTACTTGTTCCAGTACCGGCAGCAGGTCGCGGATATTGGAAACCTTCTTGTCGAACAGCAGAACAAACGGATTGTCCAGAGCGGCAATCTGCTTTTCCTGGTTGTTGATGAAGTACGGGGACAGGTAGCCGCGGTCGAACTGCATGCCTTCCACCACATCGAGCTCGTTATTCAGGCTCTTGCCGTCCTCAACGGTGATCACGCCTTCCTTGCCCACTTTTTCCATGGCGGTAGCGATGATTTCACCGATATCGGAATCGGAGTTGGCGGAGATGGAGCCAACCTGAGCGATTTCCTTGGTGGTGGCACACGGCTTGGCGATCTTGGCGATTTCACCAACCAGGGAGATCACCGCCTTGTCGATACCACGCTTCAGATCCATCGGATTCATGCCGGCAGCAACGTACTTCATGCCTTCCTGAACAATAGCCTGAGCCAGTACGGTCGCAGTGGTGGTACCGTCGCCGGCCACGTCGGAAGTCTTGGAAGCCACTTCCTTCACCATCTGTGCGCCCATGTTTTCGAACTTGTCTTTCAGTTCGATTTCCTTGGCAACGGAAACGCCGTCCTTGGTGATGGTCGGCGCGCCAAAGGAGCGGTCCAGCACCACGTTGCGGCCTTTCGGGCCCAGGGTCACCTTGACAGCGTCAGCCAGAATATTGACGCCAATTACCATCTTGGCACGAGCGGAATCACCAAACTTTACGTCTTTTGCAGCCATTCTCAAATCTCCAGAATTCTATAGGGTCGTTTGAAGTCGGTATGGGTCGGAATTACTCGACGATGCCCATTACATCTTCCTCGCGCATCACGAGGACTTCATCACCGTCAACCTTGACGGACTGACCGGAGTACTTGCCGAAAATCACTTTATCGCCAACTTTCAGCTCCAGCGGACGGCGCTCGCCATTGTCCAGAACCTTGCCGTTACCGACAGCCAGCACCTCACCCATGTCGGGCTTTTCAGCGGCGGCACCCGGCAAAACGATGCCGGAAGCAGTCTTTTCTTCAGCCTCAAGGCGCTTGATAACAACACGATCGTGCAGCGGACGAATTGCCATTGATCTCTCCTAAATACAAAGTGGCTGTTGAATGCAATGTGTACTGCCAGGATGGCAGCGCGGGGCAGGCTTTAGCACTCACCCCTGACGAGTGCTAATAATAGGGACGGGGTCGGGATGTTTCAAGAGGGGGGCCGGCAAAAACTTGCCAGCCCCCTGCTAACATCAGCTGAAAGTTCAGCGAGAGGAGTCGTCGCGCCGCAACACCATCCAGCGCGGGGTCTTGAAGCGAACGATCATGCGGTACAGACGAAGATAGACCAGCACAAACAGCAAGGTCAGCAGCATCAGTATCCAGGTGCGATTCCAGAACAGCATGGCCGGCACCACCGAAAAAGAAGCCAGCACCCACAAATATGGTGAGGTCATGCTGTTGCGCTGGGTCAGATGACGGGCCTCTTTCGAGCCGACCATCCACAGCACCATGCGCTTATATATCATTTGATGCAGATGCAAGGCATCTGGATAGCCCACCGCCCGCCCCTGCAAAAACTTACGCCGATAAATGGAAAAAATGGTTTCAAAAACAGGATAGATTACACATAACAAGGGAAACCACGGTGACACGGCTGGATTACGCGCCACCAGCAGTACAGAAAGTTCAGCGATCATGAAGCCAATCAGATAAGCACCGCCATCCCCGGCAAAAATCAACCCACGTGGAAAATTCCAGAATAAAAAGCCCAGAATGGCTCCTACCATGGCAAAACACACGCTCATCAACACAATGTCTTGCACCTTGAAGCAGACATAGGCGATGGCGAGAAAAATGAACACTGCCACCACACCCGATAGCCCGTTATAGCCGTCGATGATGTTAACAGCATGAGCCACTCCACCCACCGCCACCATGGTGAGCAGCAATGACAACCACCAGTAATGGGTCAGCAAGCTATCCACCAGCGGAATATCCAACCTTAGCAAGCCGGCACCTAGCAGAAAATAACCCAACGCAGCCGCGATGAAAGTTGCCAAAAGGCGTGGCAATGGTCCTATTTTCTTAGTCAGATCTTCGATAAATCCTGCTGTAAAAGCAGGAAAAGCAGACAGCAACAGCAACAAGACCCAAGCCGTTGTATTCAAAAAACCTGACAACGCGCACCCGGCCACCAATCCAAGCATGATGGGCAAGCCACCGATGCGCGGCACAGGGGTAGCATGAAATTTCTGCACGCCACTGACATCGTGATCCGTCGAAAAATGCGCGTGCAAGTGGTTATAACGAATCAGAAGCAGTCCCATCACAAATGAGACTACCAATGCAAGCAAGAGAATCTGCAACATATTGAGTAATGGCCTGCGTGGGCATTGAAATTTAAAATTGTCCGCTCACATCCCAACTCTGAAATGAGAACAGAAAGGCTGCCTGATTTTGCCTTATAATATTCGACACTCCCCAACCCAGCTAATTAAATCGGTTGGTTGGTAGGCATACACTTTAACATGCCAGCAATCAGAGCAGAAATTACTCACCTATTTGGAATCGTCCAATGATTTTGGTTACTGGCGGTGCCGGCTTCATCGGAGCCAACTTTGTTCTCGACTGGCTCGGCCACCACACAGAACCAGTCATCAACCTTGACAAGCTGACTTACGCCGGCAACCTACAAAACCTATCCAGCCTGGAAAACGACCCACGTCACCTGTTCCTCCATGGCGATATCGGCGATAGGGAACTAGTCAGCCGTCTGCTGCAAGAGCATAAGGTCCGCGCCGTTATCAACTTCGCGGCGGAAAGCCATGTCGATCGTTCCATCCACGGCCCAGGTGACTTCATCCAGACCAATGTCGTGGGCACCTTCAACCTGCTGGAGGCAGTACGGGCTTACTGGGGCGCACTGGAAGGCGAAGCCAAGGCAGCTTTCCGCTTCCTGCACGTATCCACTGACGAGGTGTACGGTACGCTGTCAGATAGCGATGCCCCGTTCAGCGAAACCAACCGCTACGAACCCAACAGCCCCTACTCCGCCAGCAAGGCTGCATCGGACCACCTGGTACGCGCCTGGCACCACACTTACGGCCTGCCAGTACTCACCACCAACTGCAGCAACAACTACGGCCCTTATCACTTCCCGGAAAAACTGATTCCGCTAGTCATCCTGAATGCCCTAGCCGGCAAACCGCTGCCGATTTATGGTGACGGCCAGCAGATCCGCGACTGGCTGTATGTCAAAGACCACTGCGGCGCCATCCGCACCGTACTAGCCCATGGCCGCCTGGGTGAAACCTATAATGTTGGCGGCTGGAATGAAAAAGCCAATCTGGATGTAGTCAACAGCATCTGCAGCATTCTGGATGAACTGCGGCCCAAAACAGATGGCCGTGGCTACGCCGCGCAAATCACCTACGTCCAGGATCGTCCCGGCCATGATCGTCGCTACGCTATCGACGCGCGTAAGCTGGAACAGGAGCTGGGCTGGAAACCGGCGGAAACGTTTGAAAGCGGCATCCGCAAAACCGTACAGTGGTATCTGGACAACCAAGACTGGGTCGGCAATGTCACCAGCGGCAACTATCGCCAATGGCTGGAACAACATTACGGGAACAAGGCATGAGCCGCATCCTGATTACCGGCAGCAACGGCCAAGTCGGCTTCGAGCTACAACGCTCTCTGGCCATGCTGGGCGAGTGCATCTGCCTGAACCGCCAGCAGCTGGATCTGGCTAATACCGCACAGATTGCCAGCGTGCTGGATCACTACCAGCCGAACATCATCGTCAACCCGGCTGCCTATACCGCTGTGGACAAAGCCGAAAGCGAGACTGATCTGGCGCACCGCATCAATACCGCGGCCCCGGCGGCCATGGCAGAGTGGGCAGCGCAACACCATGCCCTGCTGCTGCACTATTCCACCGACTATGTATTTGATGGCAACAAGGTCGATAGCTATAAGGAAGACGATGCGACCAACCCACAGTCGGTCTATGGCTTGAGCAAATGGCAGGGCGAACAGGCCATCCGCGCCAGTGCAGCAAACCACATCATCCTGCGCACCAGCTGGGTGGTCGGTGCGCATGGCAATAACTTCCTTAAGACCATCATGCGCCTGGCTCACGAGCGGGACAGCCTGAATGTGGTGGCCGATCAGATTGGTGCCCCCACCCCTGCTGCCCTGATCGCCGACGTCAGCGCCCACATCATCAAACAGTGGCAAGGCCAACAAGACAGCACCTTACTCGGCACCTACCACCTCAGCAGCAATGGCAACACCAGTTGGCATGGCTATGCCCAATACCTGCTGACACTGGCAGAGCGTTATGGCCTGACACTACAACTTCAGCCAGAAAACCTGCATGACATTTCGTCTTCAGCCTACCCCACGCCCGCAAAGCGCCCCAGCAACTCCAGGCTGAATTGCAGTAAAATCGAACAAAATTTTGGCTTAGCAATGCCAACATGGCAGAGCGGCGTGGAACACGTGTTCCAGCAAATCTTCAATTCTTGATGCAGGACACATGCAGATGAAACGTAAAGGCATCATTCTGGCCGGGGGGAGTGGCACACGGCTGTACCCCGCCACGCTGGCAGTCAGCAAGCAACTGCTCCCCATCTACGACAAGCCAATGATCTACTACCCTCTCAGCACACTGATGCTAGCCGGTATTCGCGACATCCTGATCATATCCACACCACAAGACACCCCGCGCTTCGAGCAGTTGCTGGGCGATGGTAGCCAGTGGGGCATCAGCCTGCAGTACGCAGTACAACCCAGTCCGGATGGCCTCGCACAGGCCTTCATTATTGGCGAAGCATTCTTGGCTGGTGCGCCATCAGCTTTAGTACTGGGCGACAATATCTTCCACGGCCATGACTTCCCCAAACTGCTGAAAGCAGCCAACGCCAAAGAGCAAGGTGCCAGCGTGTTTGCCTACCATGTGCAAGACCCGGAGCGCTACGGCGTGGTGGAATTCGACCCCCAGGGCAAAGCTTTGTCCATTGAAGAAAAACCGGTCGTACCGAAATCCAACTATGCCGTCACCGGCCTGTACTTCTACGACAATCAGGTTGTCGACATTGCCAAGTCCATCCGTCCCTCGCCGCGCGGCGAGCTGGAAATCACCGATGTCAACAATCGCTACTTACAGCAAGGCCAACTTGATGTACAGACGATGGGGCGTGGCTACGCTTGGCTGGACACTGGCACCCATGAATCCATGCTAGAAGCCAGCCAGTTTATTGCTACCGTAGAAAACCGCCAGGGCCTGAAAGTAGCCTGCCTGGAAGAGATTGCCTATACCCAAAAATGGATCAACGCCGAACAACTGAATACCTTGGCGCAGCCATTGAAAAAGAATGGTTACGGTCAATATATTCTCAGTCTTATCAAATAAAAAGACTCACAACTATTACCGGGCCAGCGAAATGAAAATTGTTGACACCGAAATTCCTGACATAAAAATAATCGAACCGACCATATTCGGCGACGAACGCGGCTTTTTCTACGAAAGCTACAATCAAGACGTATTCAACGCATTGACAGGGCAAGAAATCGACTTCGTACAGGACAATCACAGCCGCTCCGGCAAAGACGTTTTGCGGGGACTGCACTTTCAGCATGCCCCCTATGCACAGGCCAAACTAGTGAGATGTTCAGTTGGCGAGATTTTTGATGTTGCCGTAGACATCCGCCCGGCATCACCGACACGTGGAAAATGGTTAGGCGTATACCTGTCTGCAGAAAACAAGAAACAACTATGGATACCCGAAGGTTTTGCTCATGGATTCCTAGTTGTCAGTAGTTTTGCTGAAGTCCAGTACAAAACCAACAATTACTACCACCCGCCAAGCGAAGGGAGCCTGATGTGGAATGACCCGACACTGGTCATTGACTGGCCATTGGCAGGCCATCCTATCCTGTCGGAGAAAGATAGCAAAGCCCCCCCGTTCAAGTAGGCAATACCCGTAGCATTTACGGCCTCAGCTTGATTGAAGCTTGCACGTAACCCTTTCATATTTTTAATATATTTTTTAATGAATAAAATGCAAACAGTTCTCGTCACCGGCGCAGATGGTTTTATTGGCTCCCACCTAACTGAGCTTCTTGTTCGCGAAGGCTACAAGGTAAAAGCCCTTTCACAGTACAACTCTTTCAATTACTGGGGTTGGCTGGAAGATATTGACTGCCTATCTGAAATAGAAGTTCTGAATGGAGATATTCGAGATCCACATTACTGCAAGCACATCACTAAAAATGTAGATATCGTTTTCCACCTAGCCGCTCTGATTGCCATTCCGTATTCCTATCTGGCCCCTGACAGCTACGTTGATACCAACGTAAAAGGAACTCTGAATATTTGCCAGGCTGCACTCGAAAATGGCGTTGGCCGCATCATTCACACTTCGACAAGCGAAGTGTATGGCACAGCTCTCTATGTGCCGATTGATGAAAAACATCCGTTGCAACCCCAGTCACCATATAGCGCTTCCAAAATTGGCGCAGATGCCATGGCCATGAGCTTTTTCAATGCATTTGACTTGCCGCTGACCATCGCCCGCCCGTTCAACACATACGGCCCTCGCCAATCAGCCCGCGCCGTGATTCCGACCATCATTGGCCAGATTGCCAATGGCAAAAAGCAAATCAAACTTGGCGATGTTACGCCGACTCGTGATTTCAATTATGTTGCCGACACCTGCGCAGGCTTTCTTGCTCTGGCACGCTGTGACAAGGCTATTGGTGAAACCATCAATATTGGCTCCAACTTTGAAATATCGGTTGGCGACACCTTGAATCTCATCAAGGAAATCATGAACAATGATGTGGAATTCCTGACTGACGAACTACGCCTGCGCCCGGAAAAGTCCGAAGTGTTCCGCCTGTGGTGTGACAATACCAAAATCCAGCAACTGACTGGATTCAAGCCCGAACACGATATCCGCTCTGGCCTGACGAAAACGATTGAGTGGTTTACCAATCCACAAAATCTCTCCAAGTACAAATCTGACATTTACAACGTGTGATGCCATGAGCTTTGAAAACCTGATTGGCTTTATCCGCGAACAATTCCAGACAAACGAGTTCATTCCACTGCATGCGCCGGTTTTCAAAGGCAATGAGAAACGCTATGTAGCAGAAACCATTGACTCTACGTTTGTCTCCAGTGTCGGCCCCTTTGTTGACCGTTTTGAAAATGACATGGCCAGCTATACGGGCAGTCCGAGAGCTGTTGCTACCGTAAATGGAACGGCGGCACTGCATATCGCGCTGAAGCTGGCAGGCGTGGCAGAAGGCCATCTGGTACTGACACAGCCGCTCAGCTTCATTGCCACCTGCAATGCCATCAGCTATTGCCACGCCACACCGGTTTTCATCGATGTCAGCCTGGTCAACCTGGGGCTGTGTCCGGTGGCGCTGGAAGCGTGGCTGACCGAACACGCCAGGATCGACGACGACGGAGTCTGCCGTTCCAAAGCGGAAAACAAAATCATCAGTGCCTGCGTCCCGATGCACACCTTTGGCCATCCTGCTGACATTGATGGACTGCTTGACGTATGCCAGCGCTGGCATATTGCACTCGTTGAAGATGCCGCCGAGTCACTTGGCAGCTTCTACAAAGGAAAACATACCGGCACATACGGGCTGGTCGGTGCCATAAGCTTCAATGGCAACAAGATCATGACTACCGGCGGCGGCGGCATGATTCTGACCAATCAGGCACTGGGTCAGAAAGCAAAGCACCTGACCACAACGGCCAAAGTCCCCCATCCGTATGAATATGTGCACGATGAGGTTGGCTACAATTACCGCTTGCCCAATATCAATGCTGCTCTGGGTTGTGCCCAACTGGAACAGATTGAGACGTTTATTGCGGCAAAACGTCAATTGGCAGATCGGTATGATGCCGTCCTATCGGGCAGCAACCTGCGCTTTGTGAAAGAAGGCGAGCATTGCCGTGCCAATTACTGGCTTAATGCCGTGATTTGCGAAAACCGTCAGGAGCGCGATGCCTTGCTGAAAACCAGCAATGAACAAGGGGTGATGACGCGCCCGGTATGGGAGCTGATGAGTAATCTGCCCCTGTACCAGCATTGCCTGCATGGCCAGCTTGAAAATGCGCAATGGCTGGCTGATCGCATTGTCAACCTTCCCAGCAGCGTCCCGGAATCCTTTCATGAGCAATAGAAAGATCTGCATTGTTACTGGCAGCCGGGCCGAATACGGATTGTTACGGTGGCTGGCAACTGACTTGCGGGCAGACCCCGACGTCCACTTGCAGTTTCTGGTCACCGGCATGCACCTGGCGCATGAGTATGGATTCACTATCAAGGAAATCCATGCTGATGGCTTTCACGTGGATGAAACCATCGAATCCCAATTGGCTAGTGACTCCAATATCGGCATGGTGAAGTCCATGGGCTTGGGCATGATCGGCTGTGCCGATGCCTTTCGTCGCCTGCAGCCGGATGTTGTGGTGTTACTGGGGGATCGCTACGA
This sequence comes from Aquitalea sp. FJL05, assembly GCF_003852595.1. Classification (NCBI taxonomy): domain Bacteria; kingdom Pseudomonadati; phylum Pseudomonadota; class Betaproteobacteria; order Neisseriales; family Chromobacteriaceae; genus Aquitalea; species Aquitalea sp. FJL05. Next base: position 104,405 of record NZ_QAJS01000005.1, on the reverse strand, counting down.
GATTCTTGCAGCAGCACAAGCCTCCGCTTTGATGGGCATACCTGTTGCACACATATCAGGCGGGGAAGTCACCGAAGGTGCGGTGGATGACTGGATTCGTCACGCCATTACCAAATGTGCCTGGTGGCACTTTGCCGCTACCGAACAATACTGCCAGCGCATCATCCAGCTAGGCGAAACCCCTGACAGGGTATTCAATACCGGTGATCCGGGTCTTGATTCGATATCCCGCCTGTCGTTGCTCACCAGGGAACAACTCGAAGCCGAGATTGGGCTGAGCCTGCAAGATCCCTTGTTCATGGTGACCTACCATCCGGCCACGCTGGGTGACGAGTCCCCGGCCCTGTCTTTTGGCAAGGTTCTCAATGCGCTGGATCGCTTCCCGCAAGCTACCGTCATCATGACCAAGCCCAATGCCGATGCCGGCGGAAGAGAACTGGCAGACATGGCTGAACGCTGGGTACAAAAAAACCAGCATCGAGCCCGCTGCTTTGTCTCAATGGGACAATTGCGCTACCTCAGCACCATGCGTCTGGCCAATGTCGTGATCGGTAACTCATCCAGCGGTATTGTGGAAGCGCCGGCAGCCAAGGTAGCCACCGTCAATATTGGCCCACGCCAGGATGGCCGTCTGAAGGCAAGCTCCATCATGGATTGCCCGGACGACGAATCTGCCATCGTAGCAACGATTAACCTGGCCCTGTCGGAAACAACGCGGGCGGCACTGCCAGCAACCGTATCCTTATATGGAGAATGTGGCGCATCGGAAAGAATGAAACACTTACTGACCAGCCTGCCGCTACCAGCCAGGATCAAGAAGAAGTTTCATGACATCTGAACGCACAATTGGCGGTGAGATGGAAATCACCTTCGCCATGCTGGCCGAAGGTGATGATCCATTGGTCTGGCCTGATTTCGGCAAGCCCCATCACATACGTTGCGATACTGGTCGCTCAGCGTTGAAACTGGCACTACAAGACTGGAAAAGCAGAACGGGCAGCAACAGCAAGACCGTCTGGATTCCTTACTATCTTTGCCATAGCGTGCTGAATGCGATCTGCCAATCCGACTGCGAAGTAAAGTTCTATGACGACTATCCCGGCCAGCACGCATGGGAAAAACCTCCTGCGCCCCGTGCTGACGATCTACTGTTGATCGTGCACTACTTTGGCTTGCGCAATCAGGCCGCCCTGGACTGGCTGGCGGCCAGGCAGACCAGAGCTTTCTACGTACTGGAAGATTGCGTGCAAGCACCTTATACCCATGGCATAGGGCAAATGGGAGACTACACCATCACCAGCTTGCGCAAATGGTGGCCCACGCCGGATGGCGCCACGATGGCAAGCAACAAGCCATTGCCGGCTACAAAACTGGAATGCAGCAACGAGACTTTTGTCTCACAACGCGCCATGGCCAAAATGGTACGTGCGCAAGCTCACGACCAAGCGCAATACCTGCGATGGGTTGAAAACTCGGAATCCTGCCTTGAGGATGCACCACCACGTCACCCATCATGGTTATCATGCAGGCTCATGGCCAATGCCGACCCAGCGACAGCCTCCAGCAGACGCAGGCAGAACTGGCAGTTGCTGGCGACTGCGCTGGACAGCATTGCGACAGTAACGCCGGTGTACAGCGATCTAGGTGAAGGAGAAGTACCACTGGCTTTTCCTATCACGGTTTCAGTTACAGTCAGGTCGGCACTGCGTAATTACCTGCGTGAAAACAGGGTATTTTGTCCGGTTCACTGGCCTTTGCATCATCAGGTACCAGAGAAAGCACAAAATCTGTCCAGCACACTGCTTTCCATACCCATTGACCAACGATATGACGTATCAGACATGCAGCACATTGCACATCTGATCAACAAGTTTTTCCAAAGGATTACAAGTGAATAACGTATTTATTATTGCGGAAGCCGGTGTAAACCATAATGGGTCTCTGGACATGGCACTGCGACTGATCGACGCAGCAAAAGAAGCCGGCGCCGATGCTGTCAAGTTCCAGACCTTCAAATCGGAAGCCGTCATCAGCCTTGACGCGCCCAAGGCCGAATATCAAAAAACAACGACGGGCACCAGTGAAAGCCAACTGGACATGGTTCGCAAGCTCGAACTGTCGGCACAAGACCATGAAAAACTATTGCAGTATTGCAAAGATAAAGACATCCTGTTTCTCTCAACACCATTCGATGAACAGAGCGCAGACCTGCTGGTACACCAACTGAAAGTACCGCAGTTGAAAGTACCCTCTGGCGAACTGACCAACGCCCCATTCCTGCTGAAAATTGCCAGCTATGGCCTACCGGTTATCGTGTCCTCAGGCATGAGTACTCTGGGAGAAATTGAGCTGGCACTGGGTGTGTTGGCGTTTGGATTCCTCAAGCTGCAGCACAAGCCGGATGAAAATGCCTTCCGCGACGCTTTTGCCAGCGATGCTGGCCAGGCCATCCTGAAAGAAAAGATCACGCTACTGCAGTGCACTACCGAATACCCGGCAGCATTTTCACAGGTCAACCTCAAGGTCATGGACACACTGCAGGCAGCTTTTGAGTTGCCGATAGGCCTGTCCGACCATACACCAGGCTACGCCATCCCGCTGGCCGCCGTTGCGCGGGGTGCCGTGCTGATCGAAAAGCATTTCACGCTTGATCGCAACCTGCCCGGCCCCGATCACATGGCCTCGCTGGAACCCCATGAACTCAAAGCCATGGTTGAGGGAATCCGCCAGGTATCCGTAGCCATCGGCTCAGGCTGCAAACGACCAGCCCAGGACGAAATTGGCAATCGCACCATTGCCCGCCGCAGTCTAGTTGCCAAACAAGCCATGAAAAAAGGCGAAATCTGGAACGAAAACAATCTGGCCTGCAAACGTCCAGGCGATGGTGTATCACCGTATCGCTACTGGGACTTCATTGGCCAGCCGGCAAACCGCGATTACCGCATCGATGAAAAGCTGGATGCCAGACAGGAGTAACAACATGGTCACTGACTGGAAAAAGATTCTGCTCCCACCGCATGTCAATGCAGAAAAGGCATTGCAAGTGCTTGATGAGGGTGGACTGCGCCTGGTCATGGTTGTTGATGACACGTTAAAATTACTGGGAACCCTAACCGATGGCGACATTCGTCGTGCCCTGCTGCGCCATGTCGACATCAGCAAGTCCAGCGTAGCAGACATCATGCACAGCACGCCTCGCACGGCTTTCGTCGGCAGCAGTCGTGAGCAGATTCGCCGCCAAATGGAAATGCACTCCTTGCTGCACATCCCACTGATCGATAGCGAGGGGACGCTGCAAGGACTGGAAATCTATCAGGAACCCACTGCGCAAAGACTACGGGATAACTGGGTATTCCTGATGGCAGGCGGCTTTGGCAAACGGCTCAAACCACTAACGGACCACTGCCCAAAGCCGATGCTGCAAGTAGGTGGCAAGCCGATGCTGCAGACGATTCTGGAAGGATTCATCGCCGCAGGTTTCCATCGATTCTGCATTTCCGTGCACTACTTGCCAGAAACAATCAAAAACCATTTTGGCGATGGCAGCAAATGGGACGTCACCATTGTGTATGTGGAAGAAGATCAGCCGCTTGGCACCGGGGGGGCACTGGGTCTGCTACCAGATACCGGCTCACTGCCGGTTATCATGATGAATGGCGACATTCTGACCAAGCTTGATTTCAATGCCTTACTGGACTTTCACGAATCACAGCAAGCTGAATTGACGCTGTGCGTACGCGAATATGACATGCAGGTTCCGTTTGGCGTGGTTGAAGGCAATGGCTCTACGGTATTGGGCATTACAGAAAAACCACAACACCGTTTCTTTGTTAACGCCGGTATCTATGTCGTCACACAAGCAGCCATCGCCAGGACTATCCCGGCCAGACGCGTTGACATGCCGGACCTGATCAAGGAAATCATTGCCGACCAACGTCAGGTTTCCATGTTCCCGATCCGGGAGTACTGGCTGGATATTGGCCGACCAGAAGATTTCGATACTGCGCAGCAGAGCATACATAATTGATCCGAATTCTCAATCTGGATGAGGCAATGCAATGGTATGAGTCATTGCCCATCCAACAACGCATTGCGACAACCTCTCCATACTACGTATTTGCAGATGCTCAGCGTGATCAGCAACTGCAACCGTGTTTTGTCGGCTATCAGGAAGATGGACATATCTGGCTGCATGGTTTTCATCTGTCATCCGTAGCAGAATTTGACATAGTGGATTGTCAGGCACCCTATGGCTATGGCTGCCTGAATAGCAATTGCAGTGAAGAAGGCTTTATCCAGCGCGCCTGGTCAGCCTATCGGGCCTTGGCCAGCACAAACGGCTGGCTTGCTGAGTTTACCCGCCTGCATCCGATGGATCGCATGCCGCAGCTATTTCAGTCCGCACAAATTGCTGACAGGCAAACAATAGCCATCAACACCAGTAAAGATATCGATATCCCTTCCAATTACAGTACGCGCTGTCGTACTGCTGTCAGGAAGGCAATCAAGAACGGTGTAAGCAGTAGACTGGGCACTGCAGACGAAATCAGGAGAATATTCCCAGCCTTCTACCGGGAAGGCATGCAGCAGATTGGTGCCGATACGTTCTATCTATTCAATGACGCGTATTTCGAGGCTTTCGCCAATTGGGGAAAAGCAGAGTTAGTCATTTGCGAAAAAGATGAGCAATGGTTATCTGCTGGCCTTTTCCTCAGCGATGGCGAGATCATGGAGTATCACCTTTCGGCGACATCACCAGCGGGGCGAACAATGGGCGCAACCAATCTGCTGCTGGATTCAGCAGCACACATCGCGCAACAGGAAAATCTGAAATGGTTATATCTTGGAGGTGGCACCAATAACGATAAAGAAAATCCGCTCTACTTTTTCAAAAAAGGGTTTTCCGAACAAGAGTTCACCTTCAAAATCGGCTTTGTAGCTTTTGATGTAGAGCGCTATGCGCGGCTTAAACAGAGATTTACGCAAGCAGGCAAACTCACCAATAGATTTTTGTTCTACCGAAACTGAAAATGAAATTACTCGCTCTCGTCCCTGCCAGAGGCGGCTCGAAAAGACTCCCCGGGAAAAACATCAAACCGCTAGCGGGCAAACCACTGATACAGTGGACCATTCAACCGGCACTGGAAAGCCAGCTGTTTTGTGACGTTCTTCTATCCACTGATGATCAGCAGATAGCAGAAACGGGTAAATCATTGGGTTGTCTTGTTCCCTGGCTCAGACCGGCCTCGCTCTCCAGTGATACGGCGACTTCAATTGATGTGGCATTGCATGCATTGGACTGGTACGAAACCGAACATGGCAAAGTTGATGGTCTGGTACTTTTGCAACCTACATCACCATTCCGCAGCATTGATACCTTGCAGGAAACAACCAGGCTATTTGCCAGCGACATGTCAAAGCCCGTCGTAACCGTTTCGCCGGTGCAGCAACACCCAGCATGGTGTTTTTTTCAGGACGAAGCCGGCATCTCACCCTGTCTGGGCTGGGAAGAATCCAATAAAAGATCACAAGATCTGAAGCCCGCCTACGCATTGAATGGCGTTGTCTATATAACACCGCCAGAAGTCATTCGAAAAGAAAATAATTTCTTAAATAATAAAACACGTGCGCATATTGTAAACAATATCGATGAAATCATTGATATCGACACCGAAGATGATTGGAAACATGCAGAAATCACCTCAAGAAAATTTAATTAAATACTATGGATTACCATTCAGTCTTTGGCTAACCACAGTATATGGATGCCCACAGTGGGGTTTCATATTTGTTGCAATCATTTCACTACTCTCACCAACATCAACACCAAAAGAAAGTAACTTTTACAGGAAGGAGCTTTTTTGGCTTGCAGCCATAACAGTAGCATGCTCACTTAACTTCACAATTGGATTATATTTTGGATCTCCACAATCAATTAACCGCTCACCATATTTTATAGGACTCATAGTAACATTTTTGATAGCGAGCAAGCTTGAAAAAAAACAATTAATAGCTATTTCATGGCTTACAGCAATTGAATGCCTCATTCTATTTATAGAATTTATTCTTAAAATAAATACCGTCTTCACATACCATCCCGAATACAAATCAGGAATAGATTACAGTTACATATACTGGGGAAGGCCATTTGGATTAAGTGATGGCAGCAATAGCTTCGCAATCAAGTTAGTCATTGCTTTAGGTATAGTAAACTACCTGATGGAAACTCAATGGAAAAAGCATCTCCTACAAGGAATAATAATATCAGCACTTATTATAAATTTTAGCAGAAGCGCATTTATCGCAATAATATTTCATTATATCTTCTTGTACAACTTCCACCACAACAATAAGAATTTATATAGAAAACTATCAGCAGCGATTATTGCCATAATTAGCACCATCATAATAACAAACCCATTCAATATTGCATCAAAAATAGCCTTCCATTTAAACCATGGAAAAAAAACAATAGATTACTCATACAGAGACGAAATTTGGAAATCGTGCATTAACTTCATAACAAATAACCCAATACTAGGAAACAATTCATCACGGTTTTACATTTGGAATGCTGATTACAAACAGTGGGAACATGCTCACAATTCATTTTTACATCTTATCACATCAAACGGAATATTAATAACAGGCCTAATATCATTCTGGATATTAAAACACGTATCAAAACACAATTTTGGATTACTACTACCATTAATTATTTTTTCAATGGGGCAATACGGGATATTCTGGAGCATATCCATACAGGATGTTTTATTCATTAATTTACTAATATTTTCCAAAAACTATCGCACTCAAAAATGAAGATAATTTATATATCCTTAATAATATTAACCACACTTCCATACTTAGGGTTATATACTTTCAATATTGGAAATGAGGCGCAAATGTATGGTAACACAGATGCGATTATTTTACCGTATACAATCTACATTATCATATATTTATTAATTACATTTCTTATAATGTCAGTAAAGAATACAAAAATAAAAAATGGTATAAAAATAACAGGCAAAGAGCTAAACATCCTACAAATTAAATGCTTTATAGCCATTTCACTCCTGCTTATTATAAATTTATTAGCAGGAGGCTACGAAATCCTCAACCAAGAAATTGACAGGGGAACTTTCAGAGCTAATGTTGATACCATTGGTATGGTATACAACTTGGTAACAACATTTCTACCGTCTTCACTACTAGCCGTTACCGTCTGTGCATACTTACACCACGACGGAAATAAGAATAAATCAACGCGTTCACTTCAGTACTTAGTAATTTTATTAGCAATGCTATGCGGCATAACTACAGGATTCAAATCAACAGCCTTATTTATCATACTGCCAGCTTTATTTATTTACTCAGAAAAACTTGAATTAAAATCCATACTTATAATTTCTATTGTTATTTTCATTGGAATGGCCATATCAACAGCGTACTTCATGAAGTATCCTCTAGACGGGATCGCTAAATACCTTTTTACAAGATCAACAGCCATTGCCGTTTCTGGGTCTGTTTCGGTTTGGCACCACTTCCCAAACGGCGGCGAAGATTCTTCTTACACGCTACTTTATTCATTAGGGAACAACTTAAGCTCACTAATAACAGGAATAGCAAAAAATACACCTGAATTTTTAAAAATAAACCTGACAAGATATATTGCATATATTGCCGACCCGCGATACGACGAAGCACTTTCTGGAGCATTTAATTTAACGGTAACAAATTTTGGGGAAGGTGTATACTTCTTTGGCCGAGACTATGTATATATATATTCCATTATATCAGCTGCAATCACAGGCATAGTATTGCTTAAATTTAAAAGGCATACTGGAAATTCGATGCTATGGCAGGTCACAACGGCTGTCTATATCGCTCATGTACTATTCCCTTGGCTCCTGAATTCAATGATAGGAAATTTATTTGGCATCCCAACAATATTTAACATGGTCGTCTCAATATTAGCCATAATAGCCGTATCAAAAATATGAAATTATTTAAAATACTTTCTGCTTTTTTTTCAATAAATATCATAAGAGCTATCTCACCATTTTTACTATTACCTGTCCTGACCAGCTACCTGAGCACCAGTGACTATGGCACATTATCGCTTATTGAAGCCTGCATCCTGGTATTAACACCACTTGCCATGCTAAATTCAAGCGGCCTTGTTAGCACCCGCTATTATAAAGAAAATCATGATTACATATCACGACTAAATTATAATGTGATATTAGTCATAATGCTCGCTAGCGTAGCATTGGCCATTTTCGAAATCATCGCAATACCGTTTTTAAACATATCACAAATACATAGCAACACCATACTGTACGCCATACCAGTTTTTATATTACTGCGCGCACTTAATACCTTTATTTTGAACCTTTGGCAAACACAGCACAAAGTTCGTCTTTATGCAACGTTTTCCATTCTTATACTATTTACTGATCTTGGACTATCCATTTTATTTGTCACACACCATGGAATGGGATACATCGGCCGGATCTTCGGCACCAATATCTCATATTTGATATTTACATCAGCCGGACTGTATCTGATTTACCAGCAACGATATATAAGCGCGAGCTTTGACAAGCGCATTTTGAAGGACATTATCAAGTATGGCACACCGCTAATCCCACATGCAATTGGTGGTGTTAGCTTGGCTGTTGCCAATAGATATATTATTGCCTACTATCTTGACCAGCATGCTGTCGGTATCTATTCCTTGGCTTATCAAATAAGTTCAGTCATGTTGCTTTTGGGGACATCCATCAATCAGGCCTGGTCAGTCACCCTGTTCAAATGGCTTGGCGACGGAGTGCAAAAAAACAGCAAAACCATTATCAAGACTATAAAGTATCTATGCTGCACGATTATCATTGCCAGCACAGCCATCATTATCTTTAAGGATCTGCTGTTTTTGATACTTTCCAACAAAAACTATGAACACGCCAAACCAATATTACCTTTCATGGTTATTGGCTTCATGTTTCAATCTCTTTATTTTATTTTTGTCAATTTTGATTTTTATGAAGAAAAAGTAAAATCAATTGGCAGCACAACTATAATCACATCGATTATTGGCATTCTGATTAGTTGCATTTTGACTGCCAACTATGGGCTAAATGGTGCCGCCATTGGATACATGCTGACCATGGCATTCTACTTCATTATTGTATTTGCCAGAGTATTCAAATTTAACAAAACGTTTCAAATGGTTATCAAGCAATGAGCAAACACACTGACAAATGCACGGAATTACTTTTTGAAATTGAAAAAGACCCTGCAATCATTGAAGGGTTTAATCATGACTCGACAAACAGCTGGGTAACAGTAAAAAATTTTATTTATGAAAGATCACTGACACATCTCGGCATAGAAAAACAAAGCATCAGCATTTATGAAATATTTTTCTCACTCATCATCATTGCAACATCACTGATAAATTACATCAGATCATTAAAAAAAGGCAACATTCCCATTTTCATTGGCGCAGGATCCGGACTGATAAGGCTGCAGAACAAAGTTGTTGACACATACATGTCATCATCTTTGAAATCGCATTTATGCAATCAGAAATTTCTTTATCTCACCAGCGCGGACAAACCAGCGAAACTAATAAAATTACTACCATTCATCATCAAGAAGAAAGTAATTGTTTACAGTTACATTGTAGCCCCACTACGCCTATTGTTAAAAAAGAAAATTTACAAAAATGAAAGTCAGAACAATCCAAAATTAGCATCCAGTGCTAATGAAATAGTCAGGCTATTTCATGCTGCCAATATTAACATAAAATACAATGATATTATTCAACTACATGCCAGATTCATTGCTGGCTATAGAATATTTTCCGTTCTACTGAGGCCATTCTCATTTTCAGATTGCCATATCGTTTCCGCATACAGCAATGCCGAAATATGTGCCGTACTAAAATTAAAAGGAACACATATTACCGAGGTACAACATGGTATTATTGGCCCGACGCACCGTGGTTACAATTATCATCACACCATTAAAAACATACCAACACCCGATGTTATAGAAGTGTATGATAACTTCTGGAAAAACCAGCTTTTACAGGCTAATTATTTTCGAGAAAATCAGATAAAAATACAACCAAGATACAAATATGAGACCGCAAAAAAAATTAGCAACATCACCAACAAATCTATAATCATAACAGGTCAATCTCTCAGACGTGATAACGTATTAAAATTAATACAGGACATTCTTGATTCGGATTCAAAAATTCAAATTATTTATGCCCCCCATCCGAATGAGAGCAAAGAATATATTGCATCATTTCTGGCCCTAGAACAGAAATATCCACAACTTATACTGACATCGCATTTTGACCACTCTACCGAATCATGGATAATGAGTTGCTCTGCCCATGTCTCCATATACTCATCTTGCCATTTTGATTCAGTTCATTACCATGGCAAGACTTATGTTTATGATGTAATACCGAACAATGTGATGTATTACTATTGTGACAACCAACCAGATAGCTTTATCAAGTTTACAAATGCTATCGATTTACTCAAAATGATCAATAAAAATGATGAATAAATTATTCAAATTAATCTATCAGATCTATTTCAGCATTTATAAATTGATCAAGTATCCAACATGCACGATTAGCACCAACTTTATCTTACCCGGCGTCGCACTGGGCCAGGGCGTCATTATTAAAGAACATGTTAAAATATACAGGAATGTGGCGATTGGTAACCATACCTTCATCAATGAGGGTACACAAATTGATGCCAATACCAGATCAATCGGGAAATATTGCTCCATTTCTCATGGTGTAAAGATTGGAATGGGCCCCCATCCTCTAGATTTTTTTTCAACAAGCCCACTTTTTTATCAAAAATATCGCGGCATGGTAAATGAAGACTTCTATGATGAATATCAGGACAAGGGTTATACGGTCATAGGCCATGATGTGTTTATCGCGGCGAATGCAATCGTTGTGGCAGGCGTTACGGTAGGGGACGGTGCCGTTATTGCTGCAGGCGCAGTCGTTACCAAGGATATTCCTCCCTATGCAGTAGCTGCGGGGGTGCCAGCAAAGATTATCAAATATCGCTTCGATGAAAAAACCAGAGATAAACTGCTAGAATCAAAATGGTGGGATCTGGATCCCAAGCTTGTCGCACGCAGTGCTAAGCATGGCTTTGAAATTGATACATTTCTGAGCGCCATTGAGAAAGATAAAAAGTGACTATTAAAATAATTTTCGACCCTGCACAAGTACCCCTTGATTTTTCAAATCATGTATTTGCACAATCATCCTATCTGAAAGCCTCCAGCGAAGACTATGGCTGGTTTGTCGGCGCAGGTTATGTTCTGCCTTTTTATATTGATAAAATACTTTTTTTTAAAAGATTGATATTTACAATGGCACCACTTGAATACAACTCAACTGCCGAGCGTTCTAGCGTTCACCAGTTTCTGGATGCCGTTATTGATTTATGTAAAAACAATAATCTGTGCGATTTCATATCCAAGCCGCAATCTAATGCAGTATTCCCTATTGCCCCTAGCCAATCCGTACACTGTGAATGGGGTAGTTATGTAACAAATATTGACTGCAGCGATGAGGATTTGTTGAAGTCATTTCACAGCAAACATCGCAATGTCATTATCAAAGCTATTAAGGACGGTATTACCGTCTCGCAAACTGCTGATTATGCACTAGTACAAGCCTGTATCAAGGAAACCGTTTCTCGTCAGAATGTCCCTTATTTCCCTTCATTGGAATTTGTACAAACACTTTGCAGGACTATGGAAAGCAATGTTCTGATGATGGCTGCTCATTACAATGGAGAACTTCAAGGCGTTGCACTGGTTCTACATGACATGGATACCGGCTATTACTTGTACGGTGGTTCGACACCCAAACCACATGGCGGCTCACTTAATTTGCTGCAATACGAAGTCATGCGACATTTAAAAGGCAAAGGCCTCAAGCGCTATGATTTTGTTGGCGCACGTCTTTTTGTTAAAGCCGGTAGCAAATATGAAGGAATTCAGCGCTTCAAATCTCGATTCGGTGCTGAATTACAACAAGGCTACTCATTCAGGGTGGTATTTTCGCCTTTCAAATATCACCTTTTCAATCTGATGGCCAAAACTTATTGTCTCTTGAAAGGATGGCAGTTTGAGGATTCGATAGATCAACTCCGGAACAAGACAAGTGAATAAACCTTCAGTGTATGTCACCTTTGATTACGAGCTTTTCTTTGGGCCGCATGCCGGTTCTGTCGAAGCCTGTATTTTGTCACCGACAACAAGATTGATAAGCCTGGGTGAACAATATGGTGTCCGGTTTACCTTTTTTGTAGATGCGGGCATGTTGTGTGCCATGCGTGCCAATCTGCACCGCTCGGACGCGCTCAAGGCTCAGTACCAGGCAATTACCTCCCAGATCACCGAACTGGACAGACTGGGTCACGTGGTACAACTTCACATCCATCCTCATTGGGAAGATGCAGTGCTGGAGGGAAATAGCTGGCGGTTTGATGTCACACGCTATCGTATAGATCATTTTTCTGAAGCTGATGCTGACGGCCTGATACGACGCTACCATGCAGAGCTTCAATCTCATATCAACAAACCTCTGACTGCTTTTCGTGCTGGCGGCTGGTGTATTCAACCTTTTGTAAATTTCCGTTCTGCCTTTGAAGCACTGGGTATCACCACTGATAGTTCGCTTTATGCCAATGGCTATATGAATACTTATAGCCATCAATTTGATTTTAGAGGTATGCCGACTGATCAAATATGGAGATTTTCCATCGACCCGATGATGAAAGATGCAGCGGGTACGTTTATTGAAATTCCCATTGCTGCAACAGCCTACTCTCAGTTTTTTTACGCAAAGATGTTGCTGAACAGGCTTTTTAAAAACTCCAAATACGCCGTGTTGGGGGATGGCCGCGCTATTGGAGGAGGTAGAAAACGCCAACTGCAATCCATCTTGCGGGGTGATCATGGCGTAGTGTCACTGGATTCTTTCCGCTGCACTCAGGTGGAAAATGCGCTGAGGCGTTACGAATCCAGACATTCGGATGGACACTTTGTTATAATCGCTCATCCTAAAGCTCTATCTCAAGGCTCGTTCGAAGTATTAGCGCGCCTAGCCAAAAATCATAAATTGCAGTTTAACGTACTGTAAGTATCGAGATTGTCGTGCATATCTTATTTATTACTGATAATTTCCCTCCCGAAGTCAATGCACCGGCAAGCCGAACTTTTGAGCACTGCCGGGAATGGGTAAAAATGGGAGCGCAAGTTACCGTTATTACCTGCGCGCCCAACTTTCCCAAGGGAAAGGTTTTTCCCGGCTATAAAAATTCTCTCTATTCTACTGAGATCATTTCAGGCATACGCGTGGTACGTGTCTGGTCTTATATTTCAGCTAATGAAGGTTTTGCAAAACGTACTGCTGACTACCTGAGCTTCATGTTTTCCAGCATTATCGCTGCTATTTTTATCAAAAATGTTGACATTATCATAGGCACGTCACCCCAGTTTTTTACTGCCTGTGCCGCTGCAGTGGCTAGCAGGCTGAAACGAGCTCCCTGGGTCTTTGAGTTACGGGACATCTGGCCAGAGTCGATCAAGGCCGTTGGTGCAATGAAAGACTCTTTCCTGATTCGTGCACTGGAAAAGCTGGAGCTATTTTTGTACCGGGATTGTAACCATGTCATTGCCGTCACCCATGCATTCAAACAGGCACTGGCTCACCGGGGCATTTCCCCGGATAAAATCAGCGTCATTACCAATGGGGTTGATCTGAGTAACTATTTCCCAAGGGAAAAAGACCAGACCTTGATGTCACAATTCCAGCTACATAATAAATTTGTTGCAGGCTATATTGGCACTCATGGAATGGCACATGGACTGGACACACTGCTTGATGCCGCTGACAGTCTGCAGCATTCAGAGCAAGGCAAAGATATTATCATCTTGCTGCTAGGGGATGGTGCCAGAAAAGATCACTTGGTACAGGAAGCCAAGCGCCGCAAACTGGAAAATGTCATTTTTGTTGATAGTGTAAGCAAATCAGAAGTTTCGCGTTACTGGTCGATACTAGATACCTCTATTATACATTTGAAAAGGACTGATTTATTTAACAGCGTAATTCCCTCCAAACTTTTTGAATGTATGGGCATGGGCATTCCTGTGCTTCATGGCGTCCCGGGGGAATCAGCGGAAATCGTACGCACTGAAAATGTAGGACTGGTATTTGAATCTGATAATGCTGCCGAACTGACTGCATCCTTATTGAAATTAAAAAATGATGCTGTACTATACGGTACGTTACAAAATGACTGCCTGATCAGTGCACAAAAATATGATCGGAAAAATCTTGCACTTGATATGTATAAAATCCTGATCGAATTGAGACAGCAGAATGATTAATCGGAAAAAAATCATGCTGGCTTTTGGCACACGCCCGGAAGCCATTAAAATGGCCCCGTTGTACCATAAACTCCGTGCGCAAGCCGATCAGTTTGATACCATCGTGTGCTTGACCGGACAGCACCGGCAAATGCTCGATCAGGTTATGGATGTGTTCAATATCGAGGCGGATATTGATCTTGATCTGATGAAACCTGGCCAGGATTTGTATGACGTCACCTCTGCCGTACTGCTGGGCATGCGTGAGGTGTTACGCCAATACCAGCCAGATGCCTTGCTGGTACATGGCGATACCACAACATCGTTAGCGGCCGGCATGGCCGGGTTCTATCATGGAACCCGTATTGGCCATGTAGAGGCCGGTTTGCGCACCTATGATGTCAAGGCCCCCTTTCCCGAAGAGTTCAATCGTCAGGTAGTGTCTAGAATTGCAGACTGGCACTTCGCACCCACCACGGTGAGCCGTCAGAACCTGCTGAATGAAATGACGCCTGCTGAGCGCATTTTTGTTACTGGCAATACGGTCATTGACTCGCTGTTCTGGATCAAGGATCGCCTTGCCACTGACCCGGTACGGCAACAGCGTCTGATAGACAAGATCAGCCCGATGCTACCCTTTGACTGGCAACATCAGAGATTTGTACTGATTACTGGGCACAGGCGTGAGAATTTTGGTACGGGCTTCCTGTCCATCTGCGAAGCACTGAAGGTGCTGTCCTTGCGTTACCCGGATGTGCAGTTCGTATACCCTGTGCATTTGAATCCCAATGTGCAGGCACCCGTCAACACCATACTTAGCGGTTGCGGTAATATCCATCTCATTCCCCCACAAGACTACGAACCGTTTGTCATGCTTCTGATGCACGCCTACCTTGTGCTGACCGATAGTGGTGGCATTCAGGAAGAAGCGCCGAGTCTTGGTAAACCTGTACTGGTCATGCGCGACGTTACCGAGCGGCCAGAGGCCGTTGCAGCAGGTACGGTCAAGCTTGTCGGGGCTGACAAAGCAAAAATTATTGATAATGTCAGCCTATTACTCGAAGACCCAGCCCTTTACGCCAGCATGGCCAAGGCTCACAATCCGTATGGCGATGGCAAAGCCTGCGACAAGATTATTTCGGTTTTAAGGACTATTTAGGTATGGAAAAGAAGGTTATCTGTGTTGTTGGCTTGGGGTATATCGGCCTTCCCACAGCCGCACTGCTTGCCAGCAACGGTTATACCGTACTCGGTGTTGATGTGAATACACATGCTGTAGAGACAATCAATCAGGGGAACATTCATATTGTCGAGCCTGATCTTGATGCTTATGTCCGTTCTGCCGTCAGTGCCAAACGTTTGAGCGCTTCCACTACGCCTTCTGCTGCTGATGTGTTTATGATTTGTGTTCCCACCCCGTTCCATGAGGGTGATGGCATACCGCAACCGAATATTGATTACGTCCTTTCGGCCACGCGCAGCATTTCTCCCTTTGTCAAATCCGGTGACCTTATTATCCTTGAGTCTACCTCGCCGGTCGGTACGACTGAAAAAATGGCTGAGGTATTAACTGATTGCGGCGTTGATATTTCCAATGTCCATATGGCGTACTGCCCGGAGCGTGTTTTGCCCGGCAAAATCATGGCTGAACTGGTTGAAAATGACCGGGTTATTGGTGGCTTAACTCCTTCTTCTACTAAGGCTGTTGCCGATTTTTACCGGACATTTGTTCGCGGTACGGTTCTGGAAACAGACGTTCGTACTGCTGAAATGTGCAAATTGACGGAAAACAGCTTCCGAGATGTCAACATCGCTTTTGCCAATGAACTTTCACTTATTTGCGACAAGGAAGGTATTGATGTCTGGGAGTTGATAAAGCTGGCAAACCGCCATCCTCGCGTCAACATCCTTACGCCGGGAGCGGGAGTCGGTGGGCACTGCATTGCTGTCGATCCATGGTTCATTGTTGCCAGAGATCCTGAAAACGCCCGTATTATTCGCACGGCCCGTGAGGTGAACAATAGCAAAACCGAATGGGCGATTGACAAGGTCAAGTCCGCGATTGCCGATTTTCATGCAAAGCATGGCCGCAAACCAGTTGTGGCTTGTCTTGGCCTTGCGTTCAAACCGGACATAGATGATCTGCGCGAATCACCAGCATTGTTTATTGCCAAAAATCTGCATGATAGAGAACACGATATTATTGCAGTTGAGCCAAACATCGAGAGTCACGGTGTTTTAAGTATTGTATCTTTGGAAGATGCCGTGGAATGTGCTGATATTTTTGTAGGGCTGGTTAAGCATAAAGAATTTATGCAAGCCAACATCATAGAGTCATTAAAGCAGAAGTCATTTATTGATTTCATCGGTCTATAAGGCCACAGACTGTTAATACCTATACCACAATGGCCCCGCAATTATTTACGTGGCCATTTTTGGTATCGACGCCCCCCCAGTATTGAGTAGCACGTGACATTAGCATCAAATAGCGCAGTAAGAAAAAGCCCACCTTATGGTGGGCTTTTCATATCAGCGTACTACTTGGGTTACCACACCTGCAAATAACTTAGCATTCCTTCCGCCGCCTGGCGGCCTTCGAACACGGCACGCACGACGAGGTCGGCTCCGCGTACTTGGTCGCCGCCAGCGAAGATCTTGGCGTGGCTGGTTTGGTACTTGAACTTGGACTTTTCCGAGGCGATGGTGCGGCCGTTGGGCTGGCTGCTGATGCCGGCGCGTTCAAACCAGCTGGCGGCTTCTACCTGGAAGCCGAAGGCGATGATGACGTGGTCGCACTCGATGCGCTCTTCGCTGCCCGATACGATTTCGGCATTACGACGGCCACGGGCATCCGGCTCACCCAGGCGGGTTTCGGCCAGAATCACCGCCAGCGCGCCATTGGGCAGTTGTTCGATGCCCACTGGCTGGCTGTTCCAGCGGAATTCCACACCCTCTTCCTTGGCATTGGCCACTTCGCGCTTGGAGCCCGGCATATTGGCTTCGTCACGGCGGTAGGCGCAGGTCACGCGCTTGGCACCCTGACGGATGGCGGTGCGGTTGCAGTCCATGGCGGTGTCGCCACCACCCAGTACCACCACACGCTTGCCGGCCATGGAAACGGCGGCTTCGCCTGCCGGCAGGCTTTCCATGCACTGGCGCACGTTGTTGACCAGGTAGGGCAGCGCTTCCAGCACACCCGGCAGATCTTCACCGGCAAAGCCACCCTTCATGTACTTGTAGGCTCCCATGCCCATGAACACGGCGTCGTACTGTTCCAGCAGGGCTTCGATTTCGATGTCCTTGCCGATTTCGGTATTCAGCACGAATTCCACGCCCATGCCTTGCATGATTTCGCGGCGGCGCTGGACGACGGCTTTTTCCAGCTTGAATTCCGGTATACCAAAGGTGAGCAGGCCGCCGATTTCTTCGTAGCGGTCGTACACCACCGGCTTCACGCCATTGCGTACCAGCACGTCGGCACAGGCGAGGCCAGCCGGGCCGGCACCGATCACGGCGACTTTCTTGTCGCTCCAGATCACCTTGGACATGTCTGGACGCCAGCCGGCTTTATAGGCTTCGTCAGTGATGTATTTTTCGATGCTGCCGATGGTAACCGCACCAAAGCCGCCCTGATTCAGGGTACACGCACCTTCGCACAGACGGTCTTGCGGGCAGACGCGGCCACAGATTTCCGGCAGGCTGTTGGTCTTGTGCGACATTTCGGCCGCTTCGAACAACTTGCCTTCGTCCACCAGCTTCAGCCAGTTGGGGATGTAATTGTGTACTGGGCATTCCCATTCGCAATAGGGGTTGCCACAGGACAGGCAGCGCCCGGCCTGTTCGGCTGCATCCACCTGGTGCAGCGGCTGGTAGATTTCCTTGAACTCAATCTTGCGCACCGCAGCTTCGACTTTTTCGCCGGGGTTGCGGGAGAGCTTCATGAACTGAAAAACATCACCTGACATCGTTTTCTCCCTGTTGGGGAGTGGGGAGTAGGGAGTAGGGAGTAACCCCGGCCCGACCAGCCCACTTAATCTTTCAATTTGTTTCGCAAACTGCTGATCAATGCAGAAAGCAGCTTTCCGGTTTTGTTGAGTGCCGGGATTCCTGAATGTTGCTGTGGGAGATAGCCAAGGCGGACTGCCAATTCCAGCTGTGTATCCATCTCACTGAGTGAGCCACGCGCCACAACCAGAAAATGGACATAGTCTCTGGTGGTACTGCGTGCGGCCCCTTCAGCAATATTGGAGGGAATAGACACTGCTGCGCGCCTAAGCTGGGCTGTCAGGCCGAACTTTTCTTCGGCAGGAAAGCTGGCGGTCAATTGATAAATCAACTGTGCCAAATTCATGCTTTCCTGCCAGGCGTGTAGCTGCTTGTGCGGCTTGTCCACTCCCTACTCCCTACTCCCTATTCACTACTCCCGGCTCACCTCAATCCTTGAGCAGGCTGTCCAGCGTGGCGGCCTTCGGCTTCACCAGCCAGAAGTAGTCCACGTAGTCGTCGAAGTTCTGCAGCATGGCGCGGCCGGTTTCGGAGCCGGTCAGCTCGACATGCTTGGCAATCTTCTCCAGCAGGAAGGCACGGTACATGCCCATTGCTTCGCCGTTGATCAGGTGAATGTCGACCAGTTCATTGTTGTAGCGGTAGGCAAAGCGTTCGCCCGGGTCGTAGACGAAGGCAAAGCCACCGGTCATGCCGGCACCGAAGTTGTAGCCGGTTTCGCCCAGTACGATGACAGTACCGCCAGTCATGTATTCGCAGCAGTGGTCGCCCGCACCTTCGATAACAGCCAGCGCGCCAGAGTTACGCACGCCGAAACGCTCGCCGGCCACACCAGCGGCAAACAGCTGGCCACCTGTGGCGCCGTACAGGCAGGTGTTACCGATGATGATGGCTTCGCCGCTTTCATACACCGCATTCTTCGGCGGGTAGATGGTGACGCGACCACCCGCCATGCCCTTGCCGACGTAGTCGTTGGCATCGCCTTCCAGCTCCAGGTGCAAGCCCGAGGCGTTCCACACGCCAAAGCTCTGACCAGCGCTGCCGTTGAACTTGACCTTGAGGCAGCCAAACGGCAAACCAGCCGCACCATGCACACGGGCAATTTCGCCGGACAGGCGGGCACCGATGGAGCGATGGATGTTCTCGATCGGGTAGGACAGTTCCAGCATCTGCTTGTTATGGATGGCAGGCAGGGCGTCAACCAGGATCTGTTCAGCCAGCTCGCCCTTGTCAAAGGACGGGTTGCTATCGCTGATGCAGAAGCGCGGCACATCGTCCGGCACCGTGCCTTGCGACAACAGCGGCGACAAATCGAGCTTGTTCTGCTTGGCGGTTTCACCTTCCAGCAGCTCCAACAGGTCCATGCGGCCGATCAGCTCCTCCATGCTGCGCACGCCCAGCTTGGCCATCCATTCGCGGGTTTCGCGGGCAATGAACAGGAAGTAGTTCATCACCATTTCCGGCAGGCCAAGGAAGTACTTGGAGCGCAGCTTGATTTCCTGGGTGGCTACGCCAGTGGCGCAGTTGTTCAGGTGGCAGATCCGCAGGTATTTACAGCCCAGAGCGACCATCGGGCCGGTACCGAAGCCGAAGCTTTCTGCACCGAGAATGGCAGCCTTGATCACGTCCAGGCCGGTTTTCAGGCCACCGTCGGTCTGTACCCGTACCCGGCCACGCAAGCCGTTGGCACGCAGCACTTGCTGGGCTTCAGACAGGCCCAGCTCCCACGGCGAGCCGGCGTATTTCACCGAAGTCAGCGGCGAGGCACCAGTACCACCGTCGTAACCGGAGATGGTGATCAGGTCGGCATAGGCCTTGGCCACGCCGGCAGCAATGGTGCCCACGCCCGGCTCGGCCACCAGCTTCACCGACACCAGCGCGGTCGGGTTGACCTGTTTCAAGTCGAAGATCAGCTGTGCCAGGTCTTCGATGGAGTAAATATCGTGGTGCGGCGGCGGCGAAATCAGGCTGATGCCTTCCTTGGCGTGACGCAGGCGGGCAATCAGGCCGGTGACCTTGTCGCCCGGCAGCTGGCCGCCTTCGCCCGGCTTGGCGCCCTGGGCTACCTTGATCTGCAGCACTTCCGCATTCACCAGGTAATGCGGAGTGACACCAAAGCGGCCAGAGGCCACCTGCTTGATCTTGGACATGCGCTCGGTGCCATAGCGCGAAGCATCTTCGCCACCTTCACCGGAGTTGGAACGGCCACCCAGACGGTTCATGGCGGTCGCCAGTGCCTCGTGGGCTTCCGGCGACAGCGCCCCCAGCGACATGCCGGCAGAGTCGAAACGCTTGAGAATGGCTTCGATCGGCTCGACTTCGTCGACGGAGATCGGCTGCTCGGCCAGTTTTACCTTCATCAGGTCGCGCAGCATGGACACCGGACGGGTGTTCACCGTGTCGGCGTATTGCTGGTAGGTCTGGTAGTCGTCGTTTTGTACCGCTTTTTGCAGCAGCTGCACCACGTCCGGGTTGTAAGCGTGGTATTCCTCGCCGTGCACATACTTGAGCAAGCCGCCCTGCGAAATCTGGCGCATCGGGTTGAAGGCGAAGCGCAGCAGCTGTTGCTGGTCGTCTTCGAAGTCCTCGAAGCTGGCTCCGGACACGCGCGACACGGTGCCCTTCAGGCAGAGATCCACCACATCCTTGTGAATGCCGACGGCTTCAAACAGTTGGGCACCGCGATAGGAGGCGATGGTGGAAATACCCATCTTGGACAACACTTTCAGCAGGCCCTTGTTGATGCCCTTGCGATAGTGCTGCAGTGCTTCGTTGATCTTGCAGTTGACCACGCCACTGTTCACCAGATCGATAATGCTCTGGTAAGCGAGGTAAGGATAAACCGCAGTGGCACCGTAACCGATGACACAGGCCATCTGGTGCGCGTCACGCACGGTACCGGTTTCCAGCAGGATGTTGGTCTTGCAGCGCAGGCCGGTTTCGATCAGCGCATGGTGTACCGCACCGGTGGCAAACAAGGCATGAATCGGCAGACGGCCCTGGGTGATGATGCGGTCGGACAGCACCACGATCACCGTGCCTTCGTTGACGGCTTCGATCACGTACTGGCACAGCTTTTCGATGGCTTGCTGCAGCGAGCCTTCGCTCGGGTCGTAACACAGGTCGAACGTGGTGGCCTTCAGATAGGTTTCCGGCCGGGTGGTCACGCGCACGAATTTTTCATGCGACAGCACCGGCGAGCGCACTTCCAGCCGCTTGGCGTGTTCGGCGCTCTCTTCAAACATATTGCGCTCGGGGCCAAACACGCTGTTGAGCGACATCACCACGGCTTCGCGGATGGGGTCGATCGGCGGGTTGGTCACCTGGGCAAACTGCTGACGCAGGTAGTCGAAGGGCGAACGGACTTTCTGGCTCAATACCGCCATCGGGGTATCGTCGCCCATGGAGCCCACGGCTTCCTGGCCGTCTTCGGCCAGCACGCGCAAGATCTGGTCGCGCTCTTCATAGCTGAAGTTGTACAGCTTCTGCAGGCGGGTCAGCTCTTCCTTGCCCATGGCTTCGATGCCGGCATCGTCCTCGATCGACAGTTCCAGATACTTGGCGCTGTCCTTGATCCACTGACGATAGGGCTTGGCGCTCTTGAGCATGGCGTCGATGTCTTCCGGCATCAGTAGCTCGCCGGTGGCCAGGTCGGCGGCAAACAGCTGGCCTGGCTTCACCCGGCCCTTGCGCACCACGTCTTCCGGCTTGTAGTCCCACACGCCCACTTCCGAGGCGATGGTCAGGATATTGTCGCGGGTCAGTACCCAGCGTGCCGGGCGCAGGCCATTACGGTCCAGCATACAGGCGGCGTAGCGGCCATCGGTCAGCACGATGCCAGCAGGGCCATCCCATGGCTCCATGTGCATGGAGTTGTATTCGTAGAAGGCGCGCAGATCCTTGTCGGTGGAATCCACGTTCTGCCAGGCCGGCGGCACCAAGAGGCGCAGCGCGCGGAACAGCGGAATGCCGCCCATCAGCAGGCCTTCCAGCATATTGTCCAGGCTCATCGAGTCCGAACCGTCGGTCTGGACTATCGGGCGCACGGCGTCCATGTCCAGGTGCGGCGAGGCCATGATGCGCTCGCGGGCCCGCGCCCAGTAGCGGTTGCCCTGCACGGTGTTGATTTCACCGTTGTGCGCCAGGAAACGGAAGGGCTGCGCCAGCTTCCATTGCGGCCAGGTATTGGTGGAAAAGCGCTGGTGGAATACCGCCAGGCTGGACTCGAAACGTGGGTCGTTCAGGTCCAGGAAGAACTTGGGCAGGTTTTCCGGTGTCACCAGGCCCTTATAGGACAGGGTGTGTGGCGACAGCGTGGGCAGGTAAAAGGCCGGGTCGTCCACCTTGTTGGCTTTTTCAGCCTGGCGACGGCCCATGTACAGGCGGCGCTGGAAGGTGAGTTCGTCCATCCCGAAGGGACAGTTGACGAATACCTGCGAAATAGCCGGCAGGCTGGCCAGTGCGGCTTCGCCACAGGCGCTGATATCGGTGGGAACCACACGGAAACCGGCCACTTCCAGTTGCTGGGCTTCCAGGAACTCCTTCAGCCGGCGCAGGCTACGCGCGCCGATTTCACTGTCGGGGTGGTGGAATACCAGACCGGCGGCGTACACTGCCTTGAGCGCGATATCGGCCTCGGCGGCCACTTCGCGCAAAAAGCCATCCGGCTTGCGAAACAACAGGCCACAGCCATCACCCGATTTGCCGTCTGCCGCCACCGCTCCACGGTGGGTCAGTTTGGCCAGCGAGGAGATGGCGGTTTCCACCAGCCAGTGACTGGGTTTGTCGTCCAGCTGGGTGATGAGGCCGAAGCCACAGCTGTCCTGCTCGAAATCCGGGTGGTACAGGGTACCCTGCAACCAGCGCTGTCTGTCCATTGCTTTGTCCTGCTTATAATTGTGAATCGAATGAATTGATTCTAAGGGCAACTTGCTTGACCTTGCAACCAGTTATTGCCGCATTTTCCGCAGCGCAATAACTGTTTTAATTCAATGACTTGATAGAAATTTTCTGAAAAAAAATCAGGGAAAACCCGCAAAACTGGCATATTTTTCTTCCATTTTTGTGACGCCCATATTCATATTTACGACTTTCCCCGTCGTGCGCAGCCCTTATCCAAAACCGGAAAAAATACCTTGTTTTGAATATTGTCTGACAACATTCACGAGGCAATATGCGTAGCGATGCCACTACACCGGCAACACAGGATTTCGTCCGCAAGCTGGCCGACCAGGCCTTCTCGCGTTCGGCTGGCGCGCCGCTGATTGCCGGCAATAGTGTGCAACTGCTGTATGACAGCAGCGATAACTTTCCGGCCTGGAAACAGGCGATTGCCGCTGCGGAAGATTCGGTATTCATTGAAATGTACATCGTGGCCAACGACCGTTTTGGCCGCGAGATTCGCCAGTTGCTGATGGACAAGGCCACGGCCGGCATCAAGGTATGTCTGCTATACGACTGGCTGGGCTGCTGGAAACCCAGCCTGGGCGGTTTTTTCCGGCCACTGCTCGCGGCCGGTGCCGCCGTGCGCGCCTATAACCCCCCTACTCTGACCGGTGGGCTCAGCCTGCTGGGACGCAATCATCGCAAGCTGATCGTGGTAGACCGCCACACCGCGTTTATCTCCGGCCTGTGCATCAGTTCCAGCTGGGAAGGCCAGCCGGATGCCGGCATCGCCCCCTGGCGTGATACCGGACTGGCGCTGCGCGGCCCGCTGGTGGCCGAGGCGCTGGCCGCGTTTGCCGATAGCTGGGCCAGTTGCGGCACCGCGCTGCCTGATGTCTGGCAACAGCCACCCGGCCCGCAAGCAGAGGCCGGTGCGATTGCCGCCCGGCTGATTGCCACCACTCCGTCCACGGCCCACATGATGCGGCTGGACATGCTGATTGCCAGCTTTGCCCGCCGCACGCTGTGGCTGACCGATGCCTACTTCATGGGCACCAGCACTTATCTGTCAGCCCTGAAGCAAGCGGCACTGGATGGTGTTGACGTGCGCCTGCTGGTGCCACGCTCCAGTGACATCCGCTGGATCGCCACCGTCTCGCGCACCATGTACCGGCCGCTGCTGGAATCTGGCGTCAGGGTGTTCGAGTGGAACGGCTCGATGATTCACGCCAAGACCGCAGTCGCCGACGGCCGCTGGGCGCGTATCGGCTCCACCAATCTGAATATCTCCAGCTGGCTGGCCAACCGGGAAATCGACGTCGCCATCGAAGATGAAACGGTAGCCGGCGAACTGGCCGCACGCTTTCTGCAGGATCTGGAGCAGTCCACCGAAGTGGTACTCAGCGGCCACAAGCGCACGCCGGTACTGACCCACCCGCGCCAGCGCCAGCCGCCATCTTTCCTGTTTCCGGCGGCCAGCCATGCCGCCCGCAGCAGTGCCAGCGCCGCCGCGCGCCAGGCAGCACGGATTGGCGATGCGCTGGGTGCGGTGGTGCGTGGCACCCGCAGCATCGACACCAGCGAGGCTGCCGCATTTCTCACCATTGGCCTGGCCTTGCTGGCGCTGGCGCTGCTGGTGGTGCTGTTTCCCTGGATGGTGGCCGGGCCGCTGGCCTTCCTGCTGCTGGTCAGCGGCGCGGCCATCGTTCTCAAGGCGCTGGGGCTGTACCGCCGCCGTAATGAAAAAAAACAACAGTTGGCCGCGACAAAAAATAATCTCAAACCGCCAGCCCCACCTACTGGCTAATGTGCCTTAAAACAACCCTTTAACTGCCGAAAATCCAACGCAAAGCCTTGTCCGACAAGGCTTTGCGCTGGATATTTGATCAAACTTGCAGAATATTTTCATCCACTGATATTGCCTTGCAACACAAGCACGGTAAAAGGTCTACAATGCGCGCTTTCTTGGGATGTTCTCCAAGCCGGCCGACGTGAAGGACGCATGATCATCGTGCTCCCTAAGGAAGCCGGGGATCTGCGGCCACTCCACGTCAGCCTGCAGGACTCACCCCGGACTTCCGTGCGCACCGCGGCGCAAAGCGCCCCGTTTTTACGCGCCTCAAGGCCAGCCTTGACCTGCCGTCAGTCAGACGGCGACAAGGCCTGCGCCCCAACGCGCACCGAGTGACACTGCAGCAAGCTGCGGGCCGACAGGCGTTACAGGTGCACGGTATTGTCTTTGCCCACGGCAAAGGCTGCCTTCCTGAACGGCCATCCCCGGCTGTGGTGTCCGAGTTTTGACCGACAAGGACTCAGGTATGCGTTTTCACTTTCCCATCGTCATCATCGACGAGGACTTCCGCTCGGAAAACACCAGCGGCTCCGGCATCCGCGAACTGGCAGCAGCCATGGAGGCCGAAGGCATGAGCGTGATCGGTTACACCAGCTATGGTGACCTCACCTCTTTCGCCCAACAGCAAAGCCGGGCAGCCGGTTTCATCCTGTCCATCGACGACGAAGAATTCCAGACCGACGACGCCTCGGAAAACGCCCTGGGACAGCTGTACAGCTTCGTGGCGGAAATCCGCCGGCGCAACCCGGACATTCCGGTGTACCTGTACGGCGAAACCCGCACGGCGCGCCACATTCCCAACGACATCCTGCGTGAACTGCATGGCTTCATCCACATGCACGAGGACACGCCGGAATTCGTGGCCCGCCACATCATCCGCGAATCCAAGAGCTATCTGGACAGCCTGGCCCCGCCGTTTTTCCGCGCGCTGGTGGACTACGCCCACGATGGCTCCTACTCCTGGCACTGCCCCGGCCACTCCGGCGGCGTCGCCTTCCTGAAGAGCCCGGTGGGCCAGATGTTCCACCAGTTCTTTGGCGAAAACATGCTGCGCGCCGATGTGTGCAATGCCGTGGACGAGCTGGGCCAGCTGCTGGACCACACCGGCCCGATTGCCGCCTCCGAACGCAATGCGGCACGCATCTTCAATGCCGACCATCTGTTCTTTGTCACCAACGGCACCTCGACTTCCAACAAGATCGTCTGGCACAGCTGCGTGGCCGCCGGCGACATCGTGCTGGTGGACCGCAACTGCCACAAGTCCAACCTGCACGCCATCATGATGACCGGTGCCATTCCGGTCTTCCTGATGCCCACGCGCAACCACTACGGCATCATCGGCCCGATTCCGAAGTCGGAATTCCAGCTGGACAACATCAAGAAAAAGATTCTGGCCAACCCCTTCGCCCGCGAAGCGCTGGAAAAGAATCCCAAGCTCAAGCCGCGCATCCTCACCATCACCCAATCCACCTACGATGGCATTCTGTACAACGTGGAAGAGATCAAGGGCATTCTGGATGGCGAAGTGGACACGCTGCACTTTGACGAAGCCTGGCTGCCGCACGCCAGCTTCCACGACTTCTATGGCGATTTCCACGCCATTGGCGAAGGCCGTCCGCGTTGCAAGGACAGTCTGATCTTCTCCACCCAGTCCACCCACAAGTTGCTGGCCGGCATCAGCCAGGCCTCGCAGATTCTGGTGCAGGACCCGCAAAACCGTCAGCTGGATACCGCCTGGTTCAACGAGGCTTATCTGATGCACACCTCCACCAGCCCGCAATATTCCATTATTGCCAGCTGCGACGTGGCGGCCGCCATGATGGAACAGCCGGGCGGCCAGGCACTGGTGGAAGAGTCGCTGGTAGAAGCACTGGATTTCCGCCGCGCCATGCGCAAGGTGGACGAGGAATACGGCAACGACTGGTGGTTCAGCGTATGGGGCCCGGACGAGCTGTCCGACGACGGCATCTGCGACCCGGTGGACTGGGAACTGAAACCGGGCGCGCACTGGCACGGTTTTGCCGGCATCGAAGAAGGCTTCAACCTACTGGACCCGATCAAGGCCACCGTATTGACGCCGGGCCTGGATGTGGACGGCAGCTTCGAAGAGATGGGCATTCCGGCCGCCATCGTCACCAAGTACCTGACCGAACACGGCGTGGTGGTGGAAAAGACCGGCCTGTACAGCTTCTTCATCATGTTCACCATCGGCATCACCAAGGGCCGCTGGAACACGCTGATTTCGCTGCTGCAGCAGTTCAAGGACGATTTCGACAAGAACCAGCCGCTGTGGCGCGCCATGCCGGACTTTGTCGCCCGCTACCCGCAGTACGAACGCGTGGGTCTGCAGGACCTGTGCCAGCGCATTCACGCGCTGTACACCAAGCACGACATCGCCCGCCTGACCACCGAGATCTATCTGTCCGAGATGGAACCGGCCATGCGCCCGGCCGATGCCTTTGCCAAGATGGCCCACCGCGAGATCGAACGCGTGCCGGTAGACCAGCTGGAAGGCCGCGTCACCGCCGTGCTGCTGACGCCATATCCGCCGGGCATCCCGCTGCTGATTCCGGGCGAGCGCTTCAACAAGACCATTGTTGACTATCTGCGCTTTGCCCAGGCCTTCAACCGCGAACTGCCGGGCTTCGAAACCGACGTGCACGGTCTGGTGGCCACCGAAGTGGAAGGCCGCAAGGTCTACTGCGTGGACTGCGTCAAGTAAGCCGCACGCAGCGCTCCATGCCAACAGCCGCAGGCTCTGTCCTGCGGCTTTTTTTGCGTGCTACGGCCAGTTGCTGGCCAAGCCTCGCACTGGAAGTACAAGGAGTACGGCAAGGCAGCGCAACGCTGGAATGGGGGGCGTGGGTCTAGTGGTGGCACAAGCTGTTGCGCCCGGTCGCCTTAGCCTGATACAGCGCAACATCGGCACGCGAATAGATCTGGGCCAGGTCATCACCGGGCCGCCACATGGTGAGTCCGGCCGAGCAGGTATAAGCAAAGCCCGGTTGCTCGGCCAGCGGCCGCGACACCTCCACCGCAGCCAGCATGGCGCGCAAGGACAGCTCGGCCTCGGACTGGCGGTAGCCAGGCAACAGCAACAGAAACTCCTCGCCGCCCAGCCGGCCAAAGCCGTCGTGCGGCCGCAGCATCGGCTGGATGCGCTGCACAAAGTCGATGATGACGCGGTCCCCTGCCGGATGGCCCAGCCGGTCGTTGATCTGCTTGAAATGGTCGAGATCGACAATCGCCACCGCCAGCTGCGAGCCAGTCGCCTCGGCCCTGCTCAGCAACTGGGCAAACTGCTGCATGATGAAGGAGCGGTTGCAAATGCTGGTCAGCGAATCGGTCTGCGCCGCCCGCTGTGCCAAATCACGCGCCTGGCGCAACTCGCGCTCTGACACTTTCAGTTCGCTCATGTCGGTGGCCACGCACATCATGCTGCCATCCGGCTGCATCGCCTCGGTCATCCAGATCCAGCGGCCATCGGTCAGGTCGGCCTCGAAGGCGCGATACGGCTGCTTGCCACGGCGCGAGCGCGCCGACACCAGCCAGGCTTCGAAATCATGGGTATAGATCAGTGCACCGATGCAGCGCTGATAATTGCGCCGCATCAGCTCCGACCAGCTAAGCGTTTCGTCCGGTGCCACATCATAAGCCTGACAAAACGCCGCATTGGCGTAACACAATCGGTCATGGCGATCAAACAGCGCCAACAGCACCGGCGAATCATGCAGCGCCGCCTGTAGCCTGCCGGCCATGGAGTCTTGTTCTTGTAAGGACATCCGCTGGTTTCCCGCCTGTTTTGTCATTGGCCGTCAGCGTGCTCTCACCTTCACGCTGGCGTACCGGTCGGCAATGCCGACACTCTGTTTAAAGATATTTAAAGATAGTGGCCAACTCTTAATACAGCTAATGATTTCTCCCTGAGCCTCTGCATTCTGCCGAGCGCTGGCAAGCCCAGTCAAAGCCCACGGCCATGGCAGTCAACTTGCCTTTTCCCCAGCCCGTAAGCTGAAGTCCCGCCCGGTACGGGCGCAGGAGAACAAGGAGAAGGCAATGCAACAATATGACTATATCGTGGTGGGCGGCGGCTCGGCGGGCTGCACCATCACCTGCCGGCTGGTCGAAGCCGGCAAGCGGGTTCTACTGCTGGAGGATGGCCCGCCCGACAACAGCCCCTTCATCCACATGCCGGCCACCTTCATCAAGGTCATCGGCAGCGAGCGCAGCGTGATCTACCACAGCGAGCCGCAGGCCAGCGCCGCCGGCCGCCGCATGCATGTGCCACAAGGCCGCACCCTGGGCGGCGGCAGCTCGATCAATGCCATGGTGTATATCCGTGGCAGCGCCGCTGACTACGACGACTGGGTCGCCCAAGGCTGCAGCGGCTGGGGGTGGGAGCAGGTACTCCCAGCGTTCAAGAAAGCCGAAAACCATATGCGTCTGTCCGGCCCCTATCATGGCACTGACGGGCCGCTGCACGTCAGCGATACCCGCTACCGCCACCCGCTGAGCCTGGCCTTTGTCAAGGCGGCACAGGAGTGCGGCCTGCCTTATAACGATGATTTCAACGGGCCGCACCAGCAAGGCAGCGGCTTTTTCCATACCACCACCTTCAATGGCCAGCGTGGCAGCACGGCGGCGACCTATCTGGCCGCCGTGCGGCAGCGCGACAATCTGCAAGTGCGTACCGGCTGCTATGTGGAAAAACTGCTATGGCAAGACAAGCGCGCCAGCGGCGTGCAATGGCGTACTGCCGATGGCCAACGCCACGAGGCCCACGCCCAGGCCGAAGTCATCCTGTGCGCCGGAGCGCTGTCCACCCCCAAGATTCTGCTGCTGTCCGGCATTGGCCCGGCCGCGCAGCTGCGTGAACAAGGCATAGCCGTGCTACATGACGCGCCGGAAGTCGGCCAGAATTATCAGGATCACCTGGAGGTATCGGTGTATGGCCGCTGCCGCGAACCGATCAGCCTGCTGGGGCAGGAACGCGGTTTCAAGGCCTTGCGCAATGGCTTGCAGTGGCAGCTGCTGCGCAGCGGGCTGCTCACCTCCAATGTGGTGGAAAGCGGCGGTTTTGCCTGCACCGACGGCGGCAGCCGGCCAGACATCCAGTTTCACGTATTGCCGGTGCTGGTGGGCGATGTGGAACGCGAACCGCTGCCCGGCCACGGCATCTCGATCAACCCCTGCCTGCTGCGGCCCAAATCACGCGGCGCAGTCAGCCTGAGCAGCGCCGATGCCCGTGCCCCGCTGCGCTTTGTCAGCGGGGCACTCAGCCACGAAGACGATGTGGCCGGCCTGCTGCGCGGGGTCAAGCTGGCGCGACGCATCCTGCGGGCACCCTCGCTGCAGCAGGTCATCAGCGAGGAGCTGCTGCCCTCGCCCGCCGCACAGACCAGTGATGCACTGCTGATCGAGCACATCCGCAGCCATGCCAAGACCGTCTACCACCCGGTGGGTACTTGCCGCATGGGCGGCGATGCCGCTGCCGTGGTCAACCCGCGGCTACAGGTCAATGGCGTGGAGGGCCTGCGCATCTGCGACGCGTCCATCATGCCCAGCATCATTTCCGGCAATACCAATGCGCCGGTCATCATGATTGCCGAGCGCTGCGCCGACTTCATCCTGCAAGCCTGAGCCCGCTGCCGCAAGGCAACGGGCTTGTGCTTTTTAACCCGAAGCAATCAGAAGGGCAGCACCAGCTTGGCCCACAGCGAACTGCCCTCTGGCCGGTTGCGCACGGCAAACTCCTTGAGCAGCCTCACTTCCAGCCCCGCCTTGCCCAATTGCACCCGCGCGGCCGGGCCGATGGCAAAAGCTTGGCCACGGAAACCATCGCCATTCACCACCTGGCCATGCTGGGTGTCGTCGGTAGTCTGCTTGACGAAATAGCCATTCAGCCCCAGCCGCCAGTCCGGGCTGACGGCATAGCTGAGTGCATAGTCAAAGTGAAACAGCTGGCCTGACTGATAGTCAGTGGCGCGGTTTTTGCTGTTGAAGGTGTAGGTGATCTTGGCCGAAGCCTCCCAGCCACTGGCCGGCAGCCAGGACAAGGCCAGCACCGGGCGCAGCGAATAATAGTTATTGCCCAGATTGAGCATGCTGTGCTGGTCGTAGCTGCCGGTGGGCAGCGAGATATCCAGTGCCAGCACGCTATGCAATGGCCCCTCATCCCCCCACGCCAGCAGCGGCCCAACCACACTGTCCCCCAGCCCGCTGCGGCTGGCATGTTGCCCACCGGCATCCAGACTGAGCGTGGGCAGGGCGGTGAGTACAAAGCCACCCAGTCGCCCACCCCATAGCTGGCTATCCGACATATACAGCAGCCGGGGCACCAGCACATCGGCAGTCAGGCCGAAACCCGGTACTGAAGACTCTCCCGCCCCATTATTGAACTGGCTGGCGTGATAGTGGTTGTAGTAGAACACGCCATACCAGCCGGCCGGCGGCAAGGCTCCGGCCAGAAAGCCTTCGGCCCCGACGCCGATGGTATCGGCACCAGACTGGGTGGCCTGCGCCGGAGAGGACAGCAGTACGCCAGCCAGCAGGGTAACTGCCAGCAGCGGCATGGATTGTTTGATTCGCATGATGATTGACCTCGATGGCCGCAGCAGGGGCCTGCCCTGCCCGGCGAAATGGGAAGGTACAGCAGGGTTTAGCGGGTAGCGGCATCGCTGCTGCACAAGGCGGCAGCGGACAGCACACGACGCGGCGCGGTTTCACGCAGGCCCAGCGACAGCAAGGCCGGTAGCAGCGCGGCCACCATGGCAATCCACATCACCACGGGCAGGCCGTAGCGGTCGGCGGCCATGCCGGCTGCAGTCGGGGCGACAAAACCGCCCACCAGTTCCCCCACGCCCATGATCATGCCCAGCGCCGTGGCAATGACGGTGGGTGACACGGTTTCGGCCGGAATGGTGGCCATGAACAGGGTGAAACAGCCCAGCCCGGTATAGGTGAGAAACACCAGCAGCAGCAGGGTGGTGAAGTCGTTTACCTGTAACAACACCAGCGGGCAGCAGGCGGCGATCAGCGAAAACAGCACCATGGCTGGCTTGCGGCCGATACGGTCGGAAATGGCCGGCACCAGCGCGCCCCACACCACCCAGGCCACGCCCAGGCTGCTCATCACCGCGCCCATGCTGGCAGGGGTCAGCCCCTTTACCTGCACCAGGAAGGTGGGCGTAAAGGAGATCAGGATGATGAACCAGGTGATATAGCTGCAGGCAATCAGCACGCACAGCAGGATATTGCGATGGCCCAATAGCTGCGCCATGCCCTGTACTGGCAAGCTGTGGCGCACGGTCAGCGCGGCGGACGAGGCATGCGGAGCCCGCTCGCTGACATGACGCCAGATCAGCCAGGCAATCAGCAGACCGGGGATGCAGGACAGGTAAAACGCCGTGCGCCAGCCATAAGCCGTGGCCAACGCAATCAATAGCGGCGGTCCGATCACCGCACCGAGCAAGCCGGGGGCCGAGCCATTGACGATGCCCATATTGAAGCCACGGCGCGCCGGGGTAGAGGCCTCGGCCAACATGGACTGGGCAATCGGCAGCACCGGCCCTTCAGCCACGCCCATCAGCGCCCGGAACAACAGCAGGCTGACAAAGCCGCCAACCAGCCCGGAGGCCGCCGAAAACAGCGAAAACGCCAGCACCGCCAGCAGCAGCATGGGTTTGCGTGCCTGCAAGCGGTCGGACAAGGCCCCCAGTCCCACGCCGGACAAGGACCAGGTCAGCGCCAGGGCCGAGGCCAGCATGCCCAGCTGGGCATTGTCCAGATGCAGTTCGGCGGCGATGAAGGGGAACAGGAAGGATAGCGCCAGCCGGTCGAAAAACACGAAACCGAAACTGAGCGCCAGAATGCCCAGCAGCTTGTTTTCATAGGAGAGTCGCATGCTGGTGCCCTCCCCTGGTGACTGGCTGGCGGATACGCGCCAGCAAAATGGCGAATGGCATGACTAAGTCTCCTCTTTATTGTGATGAACACGACGGCCTGTTGCGACCGTGAGGACACTGTAGCCACTGCCCGAACGCCATCCTTGCCTGAGCCGGACGCCGCCGTTATCCGCAGCAGACATGGCGCGGGCAGGCGGCCATCAGGCTGCGGGTATGGTCGGGTCTAGCGCGGGCCGGACTGGGCGCGGCCTTGCAGGCGGGTATGGCTGGGCGTTTCGCCAAAACGCTGTTTGTAGCTGCGGCAGAAATGGGCGATGTGATTGAAGCCCCAGCGGAAGGCCAGCTCGCTCACTGACAAGTGGCGCAGCGCCGGGTCTTGCAGATCGATGCGGCAACGCTCCAGTCGCCGCCCCCACAGATAGCGGCTGACCGACAGGCCTTCCTGCTCGAAAATGCGTGCCAGCTGGCGGGCAGACAGCCCCAGCGCGCGGCTGATGCGCTCACCGTCCAGCTCGTCTTCGGTCAGGTGCTGCTCGATATAGGCCTTGGCGCGCCACAGGCTGCACAGGGTGGATTTGCCGGCCAGCGCCTGGCCGCACTGCACGGCCCACAAGGAATGCAGCCATTCCAGTAGCTGGCTGGCCTGATGCTCGCGTGCAGCCGCCTGTGCCTGTACTCCTTCAGCCAGCAACTGGCGTACCGCCTGCGGCCCCCAGCCGGCAATACCGACACTGTGATCTATCTTGACCAGCCCCTTCCCCTGCCAGCTGCCCACCTGCTGCTCGAACAGCTGGCGCGGGATATCCAGCACCGCCATTTCCATCTGGTCGGGAAAGCCATGGCCATAGGGCTGGGCGGTGTCATACAACACCACATCACCCGGCACATGCAGCGCGCAGTCCACCCCCTGATGGCTGAAACCACGCCCCTGCAGCATCAGGCAGGCAAAGATGCTGTCGCGGCCATCATGGCGGATGCTGTGGCCGCTGCGGGCCACGGCATGGGCATTGGCCTGAATGGTGGCCATGCGGAACAGGCCGAAGTCCTGATAGCGCAGGCTGGCGTCCAGCTCCTGTTCTGGCTGACGCTGGCACTCCACATCAATCAGCAGCTGCCCTACTTGTTCGCGCCAGAAATCCACCCGTTCGCTGCGGCTGACTGCACGGGTGGAAATGCTGACATCCGTCAGCGCGCGGGCCGTCATCGGCAGCTCCCGGCAGACAGCGAACAAGGTGCAGGACAGCACATGGCAGGCGGCCACGCAGGCCGGCCAGCGCGGCGGGTAATGGTGTTCATGGTTTCTCCTCCGGGTGGCCCTCTTGCGCGGGGCCGTACAGCCGGCGGTGTCATCACCACTCGGCCTGGCCAGACACGGAAATGGCCCGTGCCTGACATTGCTCCATATTATTAACATGTTAAGCAAAGTCAAGACCGGCCATCAGCCAGCCACAGGCTTACCAGCCGTTTTCCAGCACCAGATGCCCCGGAGCGCTCAGCCGGCTCAGGCGAAAGCCCATTTTCATCAGTTGGCGGTGGGTATCCTCCACCATGGCTGGATTACCACAGATCATGAAACGCGAGCGTTCCACCGTCAGTGGCAGGCCGGCGGCCTCCGCCAGTTCGCCACTAGCCAGCAAGGCCGGAATGCGCTGCTGCAACATGCCGGGCTCAGCCTGACGCGTCACCACCGGCAGATACTGCAGCCGCTCGCCCCACTCCGCCCACAAGGGATGCTGGCGCAAGGCGGCGATTTCTTCGCGATAGGCCAGCTCGCCGGCATCGCGCACGCAATGCACCAGCACGATATGGGCAAAGCGCTGCCACACTTCCGGCTGCTGCAGAATGGACAGATAGGGAGCCAGGCCGGTGCCGGTGGCCAGCAGCCACAGGTCTTCGCCGTCCGGCAGGCGGTCTACCGTGAAAAAGCCATTTGCCTTGTTGTCCAGCAGCACTTCATCGCCGGGCTGCAAGCGGGCCAGGCGTGAGGTGAACAGTCCATCCGGCACCACGATGGAGAAGAATTCCAGATGCTCGTCCCAGTTGGCCGAGCACATGGAATAAGCACGCCACACCATGCCGCCGTTTTCCAGCGGCAGGCCGAGCCGGGCAAACTGGCCGGGCGCAAAGCGCCAGGATTCCGGGCGACTCAGGCGGAAGCTAAGCAGCTTGTCGTGCCAGTGCTTGATCGAAAGGATGGGCTGACGGGTGAATTTCTCTGCGGCAGGGGCGCTCATGGCAAATACCTGATTAATTTACTCGGGTAATTTAGCGCAAAGGGCTGGCAGCGGCAAGCCGCACACGGCTTGCCGCCATAAGCGGTTTATCCTGCCAGCCGCTTAATCGGCCAAGGCCTGGGCCAGATCCGCCAGAATGTCTTCGATGTCTTCCACGCCGATGGACAGGCGCAGCCCGCCCTCGCGGATACCCAGTGCGGCCTTCTGCTCTGGTGGCATGCCGCCGTGCGACATGGTGTAGCTGTGATTGACCAGTGACTCCACCCCGCCCAGCGATTCGGCCAGGGCAAACAGCTGCAGCTTGCTGGCGACACGGCTGGCTTCGGCGCGGCTGTCTTCCTTCAGCCAGATGGTGATGATGCCGCCAAAACGGCGCATCTGCTGCTTGGCAATCGCATGGCCGGGATGGTCGGCAAAGCCGGGGAAGAACACCTTTTCCACCTTGGGATGGCCCTGCAAGAAAGCCGCCACTTGCTCGGCATTGTCGCAGTGGCGATCCATGCGCAGATGCAGGGTCTTGATGCCGCGCAGGGTGAGGAAGCAATCCTGTGGCCCCGGCACGCCGCCGGCCGAGTTCTGGATGAACTTGATGTCGGTAAACAGCTGCTCGTCATTAACCGCCACCAGCCCCAGCAGCACATCAGAATGGCCGCCCAGATATTTGGTGGCCGAATGCACCACGATGTCGGCCCCCAGATCGAGCGGGTTTTGCAGATAAGGGGTGGCAAAGGTGCTGTCCACTGCCACCTTGGTGCCATGCTGATGGGCAATGGCCGACAGCGCGCTGATATCCACCAGATTCAGCAAGGGGTTGGTGGGCGATTCCAGCCACAGCAGCTTGGTGCGTTCGCTGATGATGCCGGCCAGATTGGCGGCGTCAGTCAGGTCGGCAAAGGTCACGGTGATGCCGGCCGGCTCCATCACCTTGGTCAGCAGACGGTAGGCACCGCCGTACAGGTCGGCCACGGCAATGACTTCATCACCCGGCTTCAGCGTGGCACGCAGCACGGCATCAACGGCGGCCATGCCGCTGGCAAAGGCCAGACCATGCTTGGCGTTTTCCAGGCTGGCCAGGCAGCTTTCCAGCGCGGCGCGGGTGGGGGTGCCGGTACGGGCATAGGCAAAGGGCAGTTGCTCGCCGATTTCGGCAAACTCGAACACCGAGGTCTGGTAGATCGGCGGCATTACCGCGCGGCTGTGCTGGCTGCTGTCATGGCCGGAGTGGATGGTCTTGGTGGCAAATTTCATGATGTATTCCTGATTTTTCGCTGCTGCAGCCCACCGCCAGCGAGTTGAATAGCCCCGGAGGGCACACCATACCGCTGGCATGAGCAAAAGCACGATCACTGCAAAACCCGGCAGCTTGCCGGCATTTTCTTGATTATTCCCAATAATCCGCCGCAATTTTCTTTACAGCGCCATCGATTGGGGCTATTTTTCGCCGTTTCAGATTCAAACGGCTGTACGAATGAAGCTAGAACGCGCTTTTGACATTCTCTTTCACCAACTGGAAACCCTGCCGCGCGCAGATTGCCTGTCTGCCAAAACCGGCAAGCAATGGCAGTCGCTCAGCAGCGCCGACGTGATGGAGGCGGTCAATGCCGTCAGCCTGGGCCTGCTGCAACTGGGCATGGTACGCGGCGACAAGGTCGCCATCGCCGCCGACAACTGCCCGGCCTGGACCATCGTCGATCTCGCCCTGCAACAGATCGGGGCCATCAGTGTACCGCTCTACCCCACCTGCACGCTGGATGATGCACGCTATATCCTGGCTCATGCCGAGGTCAAGCTGGCCTTCGTCGGCAGCGCTGCCCTGCACAAAAAACTGTCGCAGGCGCTGGATGGACGCAGCTGCCCGCTATACGCACTGAGTCCGCTGGCCGGGCTACCCACCTGGACCGAGCTGCGCGAGGCCGGCCGCCATGGCGACC
Source organism: Aquitalea sp. FJL05 (assembly GCF_003852595.1). Classification (NCBI taxonomy): domain Bacteria; kingdom Pseudomonadati; phylum Pseudomonadota; class Betaproteobacteria; order Neisseriales; family Chromobacteriaceae; genus Aquitalea; species Aquitalea sp. FJL05. The sequence continues at coordinate 67,159 of NZ_QAJS01000005.1, read as the reverse complement.
TGCGCCAGCTGGCTGCACTGCGCAACAGCATCCAGGCCGATGAGGTGTTCACCATCATCTACACCTCGGGCACCACCGGCCGCGCCAAGGGTGTGATGCTGTCGCACCGCAATGTGGTCAGCACCGTCATTGCCACCGCCGAGCACACCCGCCTGCCGCCTGGTCAATGCCGGGCGCTGAGTTTTCTGCCGCTGTCGCACATCTTCGAGCGCGCCGGCGTGTTGTACTACCTGCTCACCGGCACCGGCGTGTATTTTGCCAGCGTCGACAGCCTGTCCACCAGCCTGAGCGAAGTGCGCCCGCATACTTTCAGCGCGGTGCCGCGCGTGCTGGAAAAAGTGCATGAAAAACTGGTGGGCAAAGCCAAGGAACTGTCTGGCTGGCGTCGCCGCCTCTACCTGTGGGCGATTAGCCGTGCCGAAGCCTATCAGCCGGATCAGCCGCCACGCGGCTTGGCTGCACTGCAACACGCGATTGCCGACCGGCTGGTCTACCGCAAGTGGCGTGCCGCCATGGGTGGCGAGCTGCGCTGGGTGAATGTCGGCTCGGCGGCGCTGCAGCCACGGCTGGCGCGCCTGCTGTGGGCCAGCGGCATCGCGGTGGCCGAAGGCTATGGCATGAGCGAAACCGCGCCGGTGATCAGCGCCAATCCCTTTGCTGCAAAAGATGTGCGCATCGGCAGCGTGGGCATCCCGCTCCAGGGCGTGGAGCTGAAACTGGCCACCGATGGTGAAATCCTGGTGCGCGGGCCAAATGTCATGGTGGGCTATTACAAGGAGCCGGCACTCACCGCCGAAACCTTGCAAGACGGCTGGCTGCATACCGGTGATATCGGCGTGCTGGAGCAGGGTTATCTGCGCATTACCGACCGCAAGAAGGAAATGTTCAAGACCAGCAACGGCAAATACATCGCCCCACAATTGCTGGAAAACAAGCTGAAGGAATCCGCCTTCATCGATCAGATCATGGTGGTGGGCGACGGACAGAAATTCGCTGCGGCGCTGATCGTGCCACTGTATGAACGGCTGCAGGAATGGTGCCAGGAACATGGCATCGCTTACACTACCAATAGCGAGATGCGCCTGCATCCGCGCATCGTCGAGCTGATCGAGCGCGAAGTGAAACGCTTCAACCGTCACTTTGGCAGTTGGGAGCACATCAAGAAGTTTTCCCTGCTGGACAAGCCCTGGTGCGTGGACGCCGGTGAACTGGCCCCCACACTCAAGCTGCGGCGCAAGGTGATCAGCGAACGCTGCCGCGCCCTGATCGACAATATGTACCGCCACGCCTGAGCGCCGCGCCTGCTAGCGCGCCGGCCCCGGCTGGCGCCCAACACGCAGGAGCTTTCATGATTGCCGCGATTGACCACATTGTGCTGACCACCGCCCACCTGGATGAGTGCATCGCTTTTTATTGCGATGCGCTGGGCATGACGCTGGAGCGCTTCATCGGTGGTACGCCGCCAGTAGAACGGCTGGCACTGCGCTTTGGCCGGCAAAAGATCAATATCCACGTGCGGGGCAAGGAGTTCGAGCCCAAGGCTCACCTGCCCACGCCCGGCTCGCTTGATCTGTGCTTTGTTGCCGAGCTGCCGCTGACCGAGGTCATCCAGCAGCTGCAAGCTAGGCAGATTGCCATTGTCGAAGGCCCGGTGCAGCGTACCGGTGCCACGGGCAAGATCAACTCGGTCTATGTTCGCGACCCCGATCACAATCTGATCGAAATTTCCGAATACCTGTCCTAGCTCGGCCCTTACGGGCAGTGGCTCAACGCTGGTGCGCCAGCTCCAGCTTGCGCTCCACCCGCTTCTGCAGGCGCTCGAAGCTGGCACTCATCATCCAGTACAACGCAGCCGCGCCCAGGTAGAGCGGCAAGGGCTGGAAAGTCTGGGCAATCACTTCCTTGGTGGCCAGCATCAGCTCGGTGACGGTAATCACCGATACCAGCGAGGTGTCCTTGATCAGGCTGATCAGGGAGTTGGACAGGCTGGGCACCGACAGGCGCAGCGCTTGCGGCGCCACGATGTAGCGCATGGTCTGCCACCAGCTCAGGCCCAGCGACAGGCCGGCATCCCACTGGCCACGCTCCACCCCGGCAATACCGCCGCGCAGGCTTTCCGACAAATAAGCCGCCACATTCAGCGTCAGCGCCAGCACGCCGGCAGGTACCGGCTCCAGTTCGATGCCGATGCCAGGCAAGCCATAATAAATCACGAAAATCTGCACCAGCAGCGGCGTGCCGCGCATGGCGCTGACGTAAAAAGCCACCAGCTGCGACAGCACCGGCACCTTGCCCACCCGCAGCAAGGCCACGACAAAGCCCAGCAGCAAACCCAGCACCATGGCCACCACCGCAAACATCAGCGTATACAGCGCGCCCTTGAGCATCACCGGCAAGGCGGCCTCGATCAGTCCTGCCCATTCCATGCATTCATCCCCGTTCAGAAACACCTGCGCCCCTGACCGGCAGGGGCGCAGCAATCAGCACATTCTAATGGTACTGACGGTAAAACACGATGCCCGCAAAGGGCCAGACCAGCTTACTTGGCAGCGGTCGGTGCCTTGGACACGTCGATACCAAACCACTTGGCCGAAATCTTCTTGAAGCTGCCGTCGGCCTTCATGTCATTCAGCGCCTTGTCCACCGCCTGCTTGAACTTGGGGTTGTTCTTGGCAAACGGAATGCCCATGGTGGTGATGTCACCCACCGGATGGCCTGCCTTCAAGGGCAGCTTGGCTTGCTTGATGGCAAAAGGAATCAGCAGGCTGTCGTTGAGTGCAGCGTCGATACGGCCGGTAGCCAGGTCCTGCAGGTTTTCCGGAGCCGACGGATACACCTTCACCTCGATGCCATTCACCGCCTTGACCATGTCGGCATAGTTGCTGCCCTGGCCCACGCCTACCTTCTTGCCTTTCAGATCATCCAGCGACTTGAACACGCGGCTCTCGTTCTTGCGCACGATCAGCTGGGCGCTGGAATAGGTATAAGGCTGGGAAAAATCGAAGGTTTCCTTGCGCTTGTCGGTAATGCCCACCTGGTTTACCACCACGTCAAACTTGCCAGCTTGCAGGCCGGCCAAGAGGCCACTCCACTCGCCCGTGGTGAACTCCGGCTTTACCTTCAGGCGCTTGGCCACTTCGGCAGCCACTTCCACGTCAAAGCCGGTGAGCTGTTGATTGGCATCCTTGAAGGTGAAGGGCGGATAAGTCCCTTCCACGGCGATTTTCAGCGTACCGCGCTGTTTGACGGTGTCGAGCAGGTCAGCAGCCATGGCGTGGCCAGCACAGGCGGCGATAAGGGTAGCCAGCAGAATCTTTTTCATATCAAAATAACCCTGAGTTATTTTAAACAAACAATTTAATCAAAGACGGAATATATCAATACTCGCGCCGGCAAGCCAGCAACTTCTGCATCAGCATACTCCAGCCTCAGCGCACAAACAGCCACACGGTCAGCAAGCTGCCCACCACCACCACAAAACCGCGCAACTGACGCTCCGGCAGGCGGTGCATCAGCCAGCCGCCGACCACCCCACCGGCAATACCACCTGCGCCCAGCGCCAGCACCGCCGACCAGTTGATCAGCGGCGAAAAGGCAAAGATCGCCACGGCCGAGGCATTCATGGTCATGGCCAATGCATTCTTGGTGGCCGTGGCCATCCGCACCTGCTGGCCGGCAATGGTCAGCGCTGCCAGCATCAGAAAACCAATGCCACCACCAAAATACCCCCCATACACGGCAATCGCCCCCTGAATCAGCAACAGCAAGGGCGTAGGCAGATGACGTGGCGCGGCATCCGCCCCCGCCACCGGTTTGCGGCGAAAGCTGCCCCAGGCAAACACCAAGGTGGCAAACAATACCAGCCAGGGCACCAGCCGGGTAAAGATGCTCACCGGCGTCGACAGCAATAGCATCGCGCCCAGCACGCCACCAATCAGGCTAACCACAAACAGCTGCCGAAACGGCACCGGCCCGACTCCGCCCACCAGCTTGCGCCCGGCCAGCGCCGAGGTGATCTGGCTGGGAAACAGCGCGATGGTGCTGCTCATATTGGCCGCCAGCGGATTCAGCCCGGCCAGCAGCAAGGCGGGAAAGGTAATGAAAGAACCGCCACCAGCCAGTGCATTCTGAATACCTGCATACAAGCCTGCAGCGGCAATCAGCGCCAGCAGGGGGAGTGGCAGGGACAAGGTAGACATAAACAGCTCCGCAGGAAATCGGCGACACGCCAGCCGCCATTCTGCCTTGGATACCAAAGAAAAACACTCGGGTTTCCCCGCGCGGGCAACCACTGGGAGCGCAGCATACCAAAAGCAGCTAACAACATAGCGTGGCATCCCTGGGGCGAGGCGCGCCGACGCAGACAGTAGCAGTAGTACGGCAAGCAGGCGCAACGCAACAGCAGGTTTTTTGTTAGCGGCCCCGAGCAGACTGGCCGCCAGCCAGCGGCCCTGTTAGGCTGTCGGCATAAGCCGACAAGGCCGCCAGCATCCACTGCTGCAGGGAGACAACATGAAGCTGATCAAAGGAGCCGCCGCCATCCTGGCGCTGGCCGTAGCAGGATGGTGCGGCATTGCCCCGGGCATTGTCGGCATGCGTACCGAAGACAAGATGCGCAGCGACTTTGCCGCGCTGGGCAACAGCAGCGCCGGGTCATTGCTCAGCCTGCAGCAGTTTGACCGCGGCTGGTTCAGTTCCAGTGCCCGCGCCCAGCTGAAATTGCCGCTGGGCGGCCAGCAGCAAGTGTTCCAGCTCGACTACCACATCAACCAGTTTCCCCTGCCCTTCGTGCGCTGGTCGCGCACCGATACCACCATCACCCCGCTGGATGCCCAGGGCCAGGCCGGCCAGCCACTGCCGCTGCAGCTTTACACCATCCGCGCCACCGATGGCAGCAGCACCAGCCACCTTTCCGGGCAGGACATCACCCTGGGCGGCCCGGCCGGCTCGCTGACCTTCAGCATCAACGGCACCACCCGCACCCAACAGGGCCAGCCCATCAGCTACGACCTGACCCTGCCCAGCATCAACTACCGTGCCGCCGCCTCGACGGCTGGCGGCATCACCCTGAGCATGGCCAATCTCAAGCTCAATGGCAGCCTGGCTGCATTCAGCACACCGGATGAGCCATGGGCCTCGCAACTGACACAGCAATTCGACAGCACCAGCCTGCAGAGCGACAGCATGCCACTGGCCCAGCTTGGCCCCGCCCATCTGGATATTGCCGTACAGGACAAGGCCGGCAATGTCGATGTCAGCTATCGCACCCACCTGTCCAGCCTCAAGCTGACACCGCCTGGACTACCGCCCATCCAGCAGGACAATATCGATGCCGATTTCAGCTACAACAATCTGCACAAACAGACGCTGACCGCCTGGCAAACCGAAGCGCTGGCATTGAACAACCGCGCCGACCTGCGCGCCAACCCGGCCGCCATGCATCAGGCATCAATGGCACTGGTCTACAAATACATGGGCGGCTTCCTGGCCCAATCACCCAATTTCAAGCTGGACCGCCTGTCCTTCCACATGCCGCAGGGCAGCTTCAAGGCCAATTTCGCCATCAGTTTCGATGGCTCGGGGGTCAAACCGGCCGACATCACCCAGGCGTGGCTGGCAACACAAGGGCCGCGTCGTAGCACCCTGCAAGCCGGCATGACTGTAGAACGCAGCCTGCTCGACGGTCTGCTACCCCGTAGCGGTGGCCCGGGACAAACCGCCCAGGCACGGGCCAGTGCCGATGCCATGCTTGCGCAATGGCAAGCACAGGGGCTGATCAAGGACGATGGCAAATTCATCAGCAGCAGCCTGCAGATCGACAGCAGCGGCATCAAGGCCAATGGCCAGCCACTGAGCCTGCCTGCAGCCATGGCCGGCATGAGCGGAGCGCCGGCCCAAGCCGCTCCCGCCACGCCCATCACACAGGCCCCAGCAGCCACACCCGCCCCGGCAGCCGCTCCAACCATTGCGCCGGCCCCGCCGCTGGCACCGCCTCCCGGCCAAACCGTCCACACCGCTCCGGCAGGCGCCAACATCAACCCTGCACCAGCCGAAGCCGCCGCACCAGCAACCACCAGCCAGGCCGCACCGGCCAAACCGGCCCCAGTCCACCATGCCCTGCCCGGCCCGCAGCGCGACCTCAGACACTGCCTGAGCCTGCCCAGCGACCGCGCCATCATGCGCTGCGCCGAGGGTTAAGCCAGCCTCACTCCGCACCAAGCAAAACGCCCCTGGGATTGACTATCCAGGGGCGTTTCACATGCGGCAGCGGCAAAACCTGCAGCCTAGCTGCCTGGCACGCTAACGTACCTCATGGCAGGCCACAAATATGCACGCTTGGCTGCACTCATTTCTCAAGACGACACCGCAACTCAGCCTGAAGTGTCGGCCACAGCTCACGTACCAAGCCAATCAGCAGCGCCAGAATCAGCCCGGCAAACACACTCATGATCAAATACTGTGACTTCTTGCCACTGGTGGCCGGCGAAGCCGCTTTGGCCAATGCAGCAATCTGTACGTCGTGCTCGACCTGAGGACGAATCAGCATGATGCGCTTTTGCAGCACATCGATAAGAACTGTATCAAAGTAATAATTGCGTAGCAGCTTCCATTGCTCGGGACTGAAATGCTTGGCCGACGTGGTTTGACCATTGTCATTCGGCAGGGATGGCAACTCGACAGTGGAGGCCTGGGCACCATCGCCTTGTGCATAGACAAACTGTACATCGTGCCAAGCCATCGCTTGCAACTGTCGCCGTGTTGATTCATCCAGAGTAGCCAAGCCTCCCGGGATCAACTGTGCTAGCTGCACCTGATTACGCTCCTGCTCAGCCTGAACCATTGCCAACTGCCCGCGCATTTGCGACCACTGCCGGGAGAATGGCGTCAGTCCCTGCTCCAGCACCAACTCCTTGCCAACACGTACGGCAGTATTAGCCAAGCGCACAGCCTTAGCCGCATCGGGAGATTCCGCCTTGATTTCGAGGCTGCCATCCTTACCCACGGTAGCATTAACCGTACCGATATCTTTTGCTGGCTCTAGCTGCTTTGCAACACGCTTCATCACCTCATCTCCTTGCAGAGTAGATGCAATTAATGCGGTAGACGTTGGCCCATTATTAGCTACCCCACTCGGAGTAATCAGCATGATTGCAGAGGCTTGAAAGCGCTCAGGCAAGCGCGACATGACAAGTATTACCAGCAAAGCACCAAACAAGGGGAGCGCTACCAGGATTTTCCAATATTTTCGGCAAAACAATATGACATCAACTAACCCAATTTCTACTTCATCTTGATTTGATTTCAAAGAAAACCCCTCAAATATGATTAAATAATTCAACGCCGATAATGCACAATAATGCCGAAATCTTTTACATTTTCCAGCAGAAATAATACGTCAAACAACGTGAGTAGCACTAAATTATTCGTCGGCAATATCTATCTAGCAAACATCGCAGACTACTCTCTGTACCACAAAATTAATTCACCCAAATTATTCATTAAGCATGAGCCGACATATCCAGTACCTGTAATGAATTTAAAACAGCCCGTAGACACAAAGTCCACGGGCTGCTAGTCGAACTGAATAAAATCAGATGGCCGCTTTTGCTGGTCAGACGTTGAACAGGAAGTTCATCACGTCACCATCCTGCACCACGTACTCCTTGCCTTCCGAGCGCATCTTGCCAGCTTCCTTGGCCTTGGCTTCGCCACCCAAGGTGATGAAGTCGTTGTAGGCAATGGTCTGGGCGCGGATGAAGCCACGTTCGAAGTCGGTGTGGATCACACCGGCGGCCTGCGGGGCGGTGTCGCCCACGTGGATGGTCCAGGCGCGTACTTCCTTCACCCCGGCGGTAAAGTAGGTTTGCAGGCCCAGCAGCGTGTAGCCGGCACGGATCAGGCGGTCCAGACCTGGCTCTTCCAGGCCCATTTCGGCCAGGAATTCAGCTTTGTCAGCGTCTTCCAGATCGGCAATTTCGCTTTCGATGGCGGCACACAGTGCCACCACCGGCGCGCCTTCGCGCTCGCCCAGTGCCTGCAGCTTGTCCAGGTAGGCATTGTTCTTGAAGCCGTCTTCAGACACGTTGGCTACATACATAGCCGGCTTGATGGTGAGCAGGCACAAGGGTTTGATGATGGTGACTTCTTCATCGGACAGCTTGAGCGAGCGCACCGGCAGGCCCTGGTCCAGATGCGGCATCAGTTTTTCCAGCACGGCGATCAGCGCGCGCGCGTCCTTGTCGCCGGACTTGGCTTTCTTGCCTTCGCGCTGCATGGCTTTTTCGACCGAGGACAGGTCGGCCAGGGCCAGTTCGGTGCCGATGGTTTCGATGTCGGCAATCGGATCGACCTTGCCGGCCACGTGCACGATATTGTCGTCGTCAAAACAGCGCACTACGTTGACGATGGCGTCGGTTTCGCGGATGTTGGCCAGGAACTGGTTGCCCAGGCCTTCGCCCTTGGACGCGCCCGCTACCAGGCCGGCGATGTCGACGAATTCGACGATGGCCGGCTGGATTTTTTGCGGGTTGATGATCTTGGCCAGTTCAGCCAGACGCGGATCCGGCACTTCCACGATGCCCACGTTCGGCTCGATGGTGCAGAAGGGATAGTTGGCGGCTTCGATGCCGGCCTTGGTCAGCGCATTAAACAGGGTGGACTTGCCAACATTGGGCAGGCCAACAATACCGCACTTCAGACTCATGTCAGCATTCCTTGAAATCGGTTCACAATCAGGCGGGCCGTTTGCGCCGGCCCGGTTCATTACTTGGCTGCAGTATGCAGCTCTTTCATGGCCATCGCCATATTGCCGGCAATGGCCAGCGGCAGATAATTCAGTGATTTGAGCACAGCGTCATCAATGGCGCCTTGCTCTTCTGCGCGCGGCTTTTTCAGCACGAAATTGGCTACTTCATTGCGGTCGCCCGGATGGCCGATGCCCAGGCGCAGGCGCCAGAAAGCCGGCGAACTCAACCGTGCGGCGATGTCTTTCAGGCCGTTGTGGCCGCCATGGCCGCCGCCCTGCTTGAGACGGGCCGTGCCCGGTGGCAAGTCCAGCTCGTCATGCACCACCAGGATCTGGTCGGGCAGAATCTTGTAAAAATGTGCCAGCGCCAGCACGGCCTGACCGGACAGGTTCATGAAGGTCAGCGGCTTGAGCAGCCAGATATCCTGGCCTTCGATCTGGACGCGGGCAATATCACCGTGGAACTTGCCCTCGGTACGCCAGTTGCCCTTGTATTTCCAGCACAGCTCGTCCAACAGCCAGAAGCCGGCATTGTGACGGGTCTTTTCGTAATCCGGGCCGGGATTGCCCAGACCGACAATCATGCGAATGGCAGACATGATCGAGAATTCCAATAAAAAGGCTCGCTGCGGGCGGGTAGCCTCACAACGAGCCCTTGTCAAACAAGCACTAATGCTTAGGCGTTGGCCAGAGCAATGGCTGCGTCTTCGCCACGAACCAGGGCGGCGATTTCAACACCGGCCGGCAGTTTCAGGTCGGACAGGTGTACAGCTTCGCCTACCTTGATGGCAGACAGGTCAACGTCAATGAACTTCGGCAGGTCGCCCGGCAGTGCGCGAACTTCCACTTCATTGATGATGTGGCTGATCTTGGCGCCTTGCAGCTTAACGGCGTCCGACTGGTCGGCGTTAATGAAGTGCAGTTGAATCTTTACGTGTACTTTTTGGCTCAGGTCAACACGTTGGAAATCAATGTGCATCACTTGCTGTTTGTACGGGTGGTTCTGGAAGTCACGCAGGATGACAGCTTGCTTCTGGCCGTCGATAACCAGATCCAGAATCGCAGAGTGGAAAGCTTCTTCCTTCAGTGCGTAGAATACGGTGTTGTGGTCCAGAACGATGGACTCAGCAGCACCATTGCCGTATACCACGGCCGGCAGTTTGCCAGCGTGACGCAGGCGGCGGCTCGCACCAGTACCCATCTCTTCGCGCTTGGCGGCGATCAATTCATAAGCCATGTAAAGCTCCAGTATTTCAAGTTAAAGGCACCAGCCCCGCCGCGACCAGCGGGCCTGATGTTACGGCAGGCAGGCGCCCGACGAAACCAGTTCCTCATTGAAGAGGTAGGACACCGATTCCTCGTTGTTGATGCGGCGCAGCGTCTCGGCCAGCAGGCCGGCGATGCTGGCAACCCGGATGTTCGGGCAGGCCAGGGCCTGTGCAGTCAACGGAATGGTGTCAGTGACAACGACCATGTCGATGTCGGAATTCTTGATGCGATCCACGGCCTGGCCGGAGAAAATCGCATGGGTCGCATAAGCCAGTACACGCTGGGCACCGCGCTCTTTCAGAGCGGAAGCGGCCTTGCACAGGGTATTGGCGGTGTCGATCATGTCATCCACGATCAGACAGGTACGGCCGGATACATCACCGATGATGTTCATCACCTCGGCCACATTGGCCTTGGGACGACGCTTGTCGATGATGGCGAGGTCAGTATTCAGTGCCTTGGCCATGGCACGGGCACGTACCACACCACCCACGTCCGGGCTGACCACGATCAGATCGTCAATGCGCTGGGCACGGATGTCTTTCAGCAGCACCGGGGTAGCGTAGACGTTGTCCACCGGGATGTCGAAGAAACCCTGGATCTGGTCCGCGTGCAGATCGACGGTGAGTACACGGTCGATACCGGCGCTGGTCAGCATGTTGGCGACCAGCTTGGCGGAGATCGGTACGCGCGCCGAGCGCGGACGACGGTCCTGACGGGCGTAGCCAAAATAAGGAATGGCTGCGGTAATCCGGCCGGCAGAAGCACGCTTCAGCGCGTCAGCCATGGTCAGGATTTCCATCAGATTGTCATTGGTGGGGGCACAGGTGGACTGCAGGATGAACACGTCGCGACCACGGACATTCTCCAGCAGTTCAACGGCGACTTCGCCATCGCTGAACTTGCCGACATCGGCGCGGCCGAGGGAGATATCCAGATGCTTGACCACGTTTTGAGCGAGTTCCGGGTTAGCGGTCCCGGTAAATACCATCAAACTGTCGTATGACGCCATGATTCCATTTGCCTTAGCAGGATAAAGAAAAAGCGTGTAAGGGATTCTTACACGCTTTTTTCATGCTCTCTCTATTGAGAGAAAGTCTTGGCTGGGGAGGTAGGGATCGAACCTACGAATGCCGGAATCAAAATCCGGTGCCTTACCACTTGGCGACTCCCCAATAAACTTTCATTCAATGTCCAGCAAGGGGTGGCTATTCAGCCCTTTTGCAACAAATCCCTTATATTTTACGGACATTGCCTGATAAACTTTATCGGCTTCTTCCTCTGACTGGCACTCCAGAAACACACATGCTCCTGAACCAGTCATCAGCGGCGAACCATATTTTTTCAACTCGCTCAGTACTTCATTCACCGCCGGGTACATCTCTGAAACAACTTGCTGCAGCGCGTTTCGTCGTTGCTGCGTTGTTTCGAGGATTCGCATTATGCTGATGGTGCCTTCCTCTGTCAACACCCTTCCGGCAAAATTCTGAAAGATTTTTGCTGTCGGCACATGAACACCGGGGTGAATGACCACGTACCATGCGGGTTTCAGATTGATTTCATTCAGTTTTTCGCCAATCCCGGTCGCCAGCGCATTTTTGCCAAAAATGAACACAGGAACGTCCGCGCCCAGCGACAAACCCAGCTCCATTAATTTTTCACGTGAAAAATTTGTTTGCCACAGCCGGTTCAACGCCAATAAAACCGTAGCGGCATCGGAACTGCCACCGCCCAAACCGCCGCCCATGGGGATGCGCTTGGTCAAACGGATGGCAGCGCCAAGGCTGCAGCCGCTTGCTTGCTGCAACAAACGGGCCGCTCGTACCGTCAGGTCCTGCGCCGGTGCCACGCCATCAATCGGGTTGAGCAAGACAATCTGGCCATCGTCGCGCACGGCTAGTTCCACCGTGTCGCTGTAGTCGATGAAGCGGAATACCGTTTCCAGCAAATGATAACCATCAGCGCGTTTGCCGACGATGTGCAGCAGCAGGTTGAGTTTGGCCGGCGCGGGATAACTGTGAAATTGTGGGGACATGCGGGAATTCATCCGGAAATAAAACGGAAAAGACGATTAACAGCTAGCGCCAGTTTTGCGGCAACAAACGCAAGGTAAGTTTGTCGCGCTGCATTTCTACCCGTTTGGGATAGAGGCCGGGGGCATCGGCATCACTGACGAAGCGTATGGTCCAGCCCTGCTGGTCGAGGCTGCCATCGCGGGCAAACTGATAGGGCGCATCCGGTGCCGGCAGACCGCGTATCCACCACACCAGATTGCCCAGCGGCAGGGTCCAGCCCAGCACATCGTGGGTCAGGTCCTCGACATTGGCGGCCTGCCAGCTTTTGCCATCGGCCAGCAAGGTGACACCGGTGCCATCACGCCGCAATTGCGCCACCGTGCTGCCCAGCGGGCTGTTTACCGATAACTGGTCGGCTTCCGGCTGGTGCGCCCAGTCAAACTGGCCGACCGAACCCTTGCCATCCATATTGATGGAAATGCGGCCGCTTACCGTAAAGGGGCGGTCCTGCGTGGCGGCACTGGCCGTGCCAGCCGGGCGGAATACCGTTTCCGTGGCACAGCCCGCCAACAGCAGGCTGCCGGCCAGCAGGGCCAGAGCGAGCCGACTCTTCATGGCAGGCGGAAACGCTTGAGCGCATCCTGCAGCGCCTCATTGCCCGGATCGCGCACCAGGGCACGGTTCCACACTTTCAGGGCTTCCTGCTTGCGCCCCAGCTTCCACATCACCTCGCCCATATGGGCGGCGACTTCGCTGTCCTGCATCGCCGCGTAGGAGCGTTCCAGGTATTTCAGTGCGGCTTCGCTGCGGCCCAGCTTGAACAGTACCCAGCCCATGCTGTCCAGGATCATTGGATTGTCCGGGTCGGCCTTGAGTGCTTTCTCGATATAGCCGAGTGCCTCTTGATGGCGGCTGCTGCGATTGGCCAGGGTATAGCCCAGGGCATTGAGTGCCTGTGGATCGTCCGGCTTTTCCTTGAGCAGGGCCTTGAGGTCGCGCTCGGCATCGCCCAGATTGCCCAACTGGTCGGCAACCAGTGCCCGGTCGTATAGCAGCTCGGGTGAGCGCGGCCAGCTTTCCAGCGCCTGAGTCAGAATGCGGTAGGACAGATCGTAACGCTTGGCATTGCGTGCCATTTCGGCCTGCTGCATGGCCACCTGCACTTTTTCCTGCTCGCCCTCGCCCAGCGGTGCCAGCCGCTGCAGCGCCTGGTCCAGCTTGCCATCGGCAGCATCCAGTGCGGCCAGCCGGCCTTGTGCGGGCAGGTATTGCTGCCCCTTGCCCACGCTTTCATACCAGCGATATGCAGCGCTCTTGTCCTGGCGGTCTTCGGCAACCTGACCCAGGGTGAAGCGGATAAAATCGGTTTCCGGGTGTTTCTGCTGCAGGGCGGCAGTCAAGCGCTGGTCGGCAGCATCAAGGTCGCGCAATTGATAAGCCAGCAGACCGGTGGCGTAGAGCAGCTCCGGATTGTCAGGGTTTTGCTTGAGCAGGGCTTCGAAAGCGCTGCGTGCTTCGGCAAAGCGCTTGGCCCCCACCAGCAGGCGCGGATACGCCGTGCGCAGCTCCAGCCCGGCATCGGGGCGGCGCTGCAGCTCGTGCTGCAGGAAGTCGATGGCCTGGTCCAGCCTGATGCGGCGCAGCCGGTCGGTCTGCCAGGCTACGGGCAGGTCCCATTTGGGGGCGATCTGCGCCAGCCGGTCGAACTCGCGCTGGATGGTGGCATCATCATTGATCTCGGCCGCCACGGCGATGACGGCGAAACGGGCTTCCGGCAGGTCGGGATAGCGACTGGCCAGACGATTGACCATCGCTGATGCCGCCTGCTTGTCAGACTGGCGGGCCGTCAGCCGCGCCAGTTGCACGAAGATGTCCGGTGCCCGCTGCGGCTCACGCTTGAGCAGATCTTCGACCAGCGGCTCGCTTTCCGCCAGCTTGCCGGAACGCAACATGGTGATGAACAGCTGCTCGCGCGGGACTTGCGAACTGGGGTCCAGTTCCATCCACAAGGCTAGCGAATCGGATGCTTCTTTCAATTGACCGGCGAACAGGGAGAACTCGGCAGCGCGCTGAGCCAGCCGTGGGTCTTTGGTCTGGCGGGCCAGATCGAGATAGGTCACCGCAGACGAGCCGGCCGCGCCGCGCTGGGCGGCAATTTCGCTGGCCAGTACGCCATAGACGATTTGCGGGGTCAGTTCCTGCTTGGGCAGCTTGGCATTGTCATCGGCGCTGGCTGCCGGTTCGTCGTCAGCCGCTTCTGCATTGCTTTGGGCCGGCGCACTGGAGTGCAAGGGGGATTTCAAGGTGGTGCAGGCTGACAACAGCAGCACCAGCAACAAGGAAATAGGTCGATTCAGCGGTTTCATTCGCATGGAGTCTGTGCCGGTTGAACGCGTAGAATAGCACGCTCGGTTATTTGATCTAGTCAATCTTGTCCTGAAAGCAAAAGCAGCATGCCTGAATTGCCTGAAGTCGAAACGACCCGCCGTGGTGTGGCACCCTATCTTGACGGTGCCACGCTGCAAGGTGCCATCGTACGTGACGGTCGCCTGCGCTGGCCGGTGCCGCCACAACTGGATGCCATTCTTTCCGGTTTGACAGTACGCGCAGTCACGCGTCGTGCCAAGTACCTGATCATCCATTTCGATAGTGGTTCCCTGCTGATCCATCTGGGCATGTCCGGCAGCCTGCGCTATGTTCCGGCCACCACCCCGGTACAGAAGCATGATCATATCGACCTGAAGCTGGGCAGCCATGTGCTGCGCTACCGCGACCCGCGCCGCTTCGGCGCCATGCTGTGGCATGTGGGACCGCTGGAGTTTCATCCCCTGTTACAGGCACTGGGACCGGAGCCGCTGACAGACGACTTCAACGGTGATGTGCTGCACGCCGCCATCAGCAAGCGCAGCGCGGCCATCAAGCTGGTCATCATGGATAATCACGTGGTGGTTGGCGTGGGCAATATCTACGCCAACGAATCGCTGTTTCATGCCGGCATCCATCCCACCCGGGCCGCATGCGAGCTGAGCCGGGCCGACTGCCAGGCCCTGGCAACGGAAATCAAGCGGGTACTGGCGCTGGCGATCGAGGCCGGCGGCAGCACGCTGCGCGACTTCGTCAACACCGAGGGCAAGTCTGGCTACTTTCAGCAGGACTACTATGTTTACGACCGGCAGGAGCAAGCTTGTCGCATCTGCAGCAGCCCGATTCGGCAGATACGGCAAGGTCAAAGGAGTTCCTACTATTGCCCGCTGTGTCAGCCATGCTAGAGTGGCTGGTCATTCAACCCCGCACATGAAGCGCCGCGCACCTTGAAGTCTACCGCCACTACGTCTTACCTCACCCGTGCCAGCCGTTTGCTGCGCCTGGTCTGTCACATTGCCTTGGGCATTTTCATCGTTGCCACCCGCTATCCGCGCCTGGCCCAGGCAGAGCGCGCCGTCGTCACGCGCCGCTGGTCGGGTCATCTGCTGAAAATACTCGGTATCAGTGTGCGCGTTGAAGGTGTGAATCCGGGCTTTTACCCACCCAATACCCTGCTGGTGGCCAACCATGTGTCCTGGCTGGATATCTTCGTGCTGAGCAGTTGCACCGTGTCGCGCTTTGTCGCCAAGCGTGAAATCCGCTCCTGGCCATTGATAGGCTGGGTGGTGAATGCTGGCGGTACGCTGTTTATCGACCGCAGCAATCGCCGCGATGCCAGCCGCGTCAACCAGTTGCTGGCCGATGCGCTGGGCAAGGGTAGTTGCATGGCGGTGTTTCCGGAGGCCACCACCTCGGAAGGCACCGGCATCCTGCCGTTCAAGGCCTCGCTGTTCGAAGCCGCCCTGCCCTCGCGCAGTACCGTGCAGCCGGTGTCGATGCGCTACCAGCTGCCAGATGGCAGCCTGACCACCGCCCCGGCTTACGCCGGTGATACCACCTTCTGGCAAAGCATCAAGCGGATACTGGCGCAGCCGGCCATGGAAGTTGCGCTGACTTACGGCCAGCCGCTGAAGGCGGGCGAAGGCGAGCTGACCACCCGCTTCGCCCTGTCGGAGCACGCTTTCCGTGAAGTCAGCCTGGGCCTCAGGCTGCCACTTCCCGATATGCCGGACACGGCAGCGAAAAAGTCTGTCGATCCTCAAGCCGAAGTGCAGTAAGGCTACCGCCCCACAAGCAGCCACTGTCGATGGACAGGATGTCTTCGGTCACATGCAGGCCCAGTGCCGACCAGTGGCCGCAAATGATGGGCGTGTGGCTGCTGCGCCGGCCCTTGGCCTCGAACCAAGGAATCAGGTTGGCCGGCGCACCGTCCCGCTCGCCCTTGTAGGCCAGGTCGATTTCCCCTTCCCGGGTGATGAAACGCATGCGCGTCATGGCATTGACGATGACGCGCAGCCGCTCGGCGCCTTTCAGGTCGTCAGCCCAGCGGGTGGGCTTGTTGCCATACAGCCGTGACAGGAAGTCGCGGTAGTAAGGGCCGGACAAGCCGTCCTCCACTTCTTCAGCCAAGCGCAATGCCTTGTCTATGCTCCACTCTGGCAACAGGCCGGCATGCACCATGGCATAGCCTTGCTCGGCAATCATCAGTGGCTGACAGCGCAGCCAGTCCAGCAATACCTTGCCGTCAGCCGCATTCAGGATGTCATCCACCGTATCACTGCGGTGCAGCTTGCCAAAGCCTTCGGACACCGCCAGCAGATGCAGGTCGTGATTACCCAGCACGATCTGCACCCGGTCTTGCTGCTGGAATACCCAGCGCAGCACCTGCAAGGATTCCGGACCACGGTTGACCAGATCACCGGTCAGCCACAGCGTATCCTTGCCGGGGTTGAATTCGATTTGTCGCAGCAGTTGCTGAAAGGGGCCGAAACAGCCCTGGATATCGCCAATTGCGTATGTCGCCATCTTCACCTCTGACAATGCGGCAGCTCGTGCCGGCCCGACCGCGGATAGTCTCATGATACCCCATGCTACAATGCACGGCCTTGGTTACCACGATGCTACGCCGCCCGGAAGCCGCTCTGGCTTTCTCGCGTCCAGCCTCACCGCCGGAACTCCGTCCATGTCCGCACCTCAGCTCAATCCGCCGCAGCGCGAAGCCATTCATCACCTTGACGGCCCCTTGCTGGTGCTGGCGGGGGCCGGTTCGGGCAAGACGCGCGTGATTACCTACAAGATCACCCACCTGATCCGTCACGGCAACATTCCTGCCCGCCATATCGCCGCCATCACCTTTACCAACAAGGCGGCACGCGAAATGCTGGAACGGGTGGGCAAGCTGCTCTCCACACAGGAAATCCGTGGCATTACCGTGTCCACCTTCCATTCGCTGGGCATGCAGATCCTGCGCCAGGAAGCGCCGCATCTCGGCTACAAACCGCAGTTTTCCATTCTGGATGCCTTCGATTCCGGCAAGATCATCGCCGACATCCTGAAAACCACGCACAAGGACGAAGTGCGCAAGGTGCAAAGCCAGATTTCACTATGGAAGAACGACCTGAAAGGCCCGGACCAGATGCTGGTAGAAGCACAGGGCGAATGGGAAAGCATCTGCGCCCGCACTTATCTGGCCTATCAGGACACGCTGACTGCCTACCAGGCGGTGGATTTTGACGACCTCATCCGCCTGCCGGTGCAGCTGTTCAAGACCCACCCTGATGTCCTGCTCAAATGGCAGGGCAAGCTGCGCTATCTGCTGATCGACGAATATCAGGACACCAACACCTGCCAGTACCTGATGGTGAAGCTGCTGGCCGGGGTGCGCGGCCAATTCACTGCCGTGGGTGACGACGACCAGTCCATCTACGCCTGGCGCGGAGCCAATATGGAAAACCTGCGTCTGCTGCAGCAGGATTTCCCGCAGCTGAAAATCATCAAGCTGGAACAGAATTACCGCTCCACAGCCCGGATTCTACGTGCCGCCAATTCAGTCATTTCCAACAATCCCAAGCTGTTTGAAAAACAGCTGTGGAGCGAATTGGGCCTGGGCGAGCCGATTCATGTGGTGCAATGCAAGGACGAAGAGCACGAAGCAGAAATCGTGGTACAGCGCCTGCTGGCCCACAAATTCGAATACCGCACCGAATTCAAGGACTACGCCATCCTGTACCGGGGTAACTATCAGGCGCGCATTTTTGAACAGGCCTTGCGTAACCAGCGCATCCCCTACCAGATGGCGGGTGGTCAGAGCTTTTTCGACAAGCCGGAAATCAAGGATGTGTTGTCCTATCTGCGCCTGATCACCAATCCGGACGACGACCCGGCCTTTATCCGCGCGGTGACCACCCCCAAGCGCGGCGTAGGCACCGGCACCCTGGAGAAGCTGGGCGGCTGGGCTGGTCAGTGCAGCAAGAGCCTGTTTGCCAGCGCCTTCGAACCCGGCTTTCGCGTACAGGTACAAACCGCGCAGCTGGAACCGCTCAGCCAGTTCTGCGACTTCATCAACCGCCTGCAATACCGCGCCACCCGCGAGCCCGCCGGCGAGCTGGCCATGGAGCTGGTCAAGGCCATCAACTACGAAGCCTGGCTGTACGACAGCGAAGACAGCCCGCGCATTGCCGAAACCAAGTGGAAGAACGTGCTGGAACTGGTTGCCTGGCTGGCACGCAAGGGGGAGGCCGACGGCAAGAACCTGATCGAACTGTCGCAGACCATTGCCCTCATCACCATGCTGGAAGGCCGCGACGAAGGCGAGGTCGACGCCATCAAGATGTCTACCCTGCATGCCTCCAAGGGCCTGGAATACCCCTATGTTTTCCTGGTAGGAACCGAAGAAGGCATTCTGCCGCACAGCGAATCAGTGGATAACGGCATGGTGGAAGAGGAAAGGCGGCTGATGTACGTGGGCATTACCCGTGCCCAGCGCATGCTCACCCTCACCTATTGCGTAAAGCGCCGCCGTGCCGGCGAGTGGCAATTTGTCGAGCCATCGCGCTTTATTGCCGAGATCGATGGCGGCGATCTGCGCCACTTTGGCCGGCCAGGCGCCGAACCCATCGTCAGCAAAAGCGAAGGCAAGTCCAAGCTGGCCAGCCTCTCCGCCATGCTGGCCGAAAAAACCAAGCCAGCCGATAGCTGATTCCCCGGAGAAAGGCATAAAAAAAACGCGCTGCAAGCAGCGCGTTTTTCATTGGCAGAGATTTCTGCTTACTTGGCGTTATTCACCATGTATTCGACAGCAGCGCGGAATTCCGCATCGCTGCCACCAAAACCACCCTTGGGCGGCATGGCGTTCAGGCCCTTGGTGGCAATCTTCACCACTTCGTCCATACCTACTTTGGTACGCTCAGCCCAGGCAGCCTTGTCGCCAAACTTCGGCGCACCGGCCACGCCAGCAGCGTGACAGTTGGTGCAGACGGTTTCATAGATTTTCTTGCCCACCACAGCCGGATCAGCCGGTGCACCCGCGCCACCAACCGGCGGTTCGGTGAACTTGGCACCCCCCGCATTGCCCATATAGGCCACGGCACGCTTCACTTCGTCGTCGGTCAGGTCAGCAGCGCCACCCTTGGCCGGCATGGCATTGAAGCCTTGCAGTGCATGTTGCGTCAGCGTATCCCAGCCCTTGGCGATGCGCGCACCCCAGGCACCAGCATCACCAAACTTGGGCGAACCAGCCAGGCCCTGGCCGTGACAGGAAATGCAAATCGCCTTGAATACCTGCTCGCCATTACGCATGCCCGGAGGGGCGTCGCTGGCTTTCGATTCGCCAACCGGCTTCAGGCGAGCGGCAACAGCCTCCTTGGTCATGACCTCGGCATCAACGTTGTAACCACCAGTCGCCAGCTTGGCCAGCAACCAGATCGCCACTACCAAACCCACAACGACGCCAATCAGGACCTTGATGATCTGACCGGGAGCCATTCCGTTCTCATTACTCATTCGAGCCTCGCCTGAAAAAAATGACAATTAAGATGGGAGGGATTATACGGTAAGCCGTGAAGCAAGGCAAAAACCATACACTGGACTCGGACATGCCCTTTGCGCTATGATCCGCCCTGCTTTATAGCAATATCACAGCGCACCCGTAGCTCAGTTGGATAGAGTGTCAGTTTCCGAAGCTGAAGGTCACAGGTTCGATCCCTGTCGGGTGCGCCAACAAATTCAATCACTTAGAGTGATCAAACTCTAAGTCATCGCACTAAAAATACCTCAGGGAGACTTCCTGGGGGACGCCCAGCATTTCCCGACCAGCCGTCCATACCTCATCCCCCCAAAGTGCCCCTGCTCCTTCATTGACATCGGCACGCCCAAATTCTTCCCATTTTCTTTCGAAGAATGTGTTGTGGCGATAACAACCTGATGCGACATCTGCACCGCTCTCAACGCACAGCTCACTTTCCGCAAAAGCGTGAATATCAGGTGCTGACAACGATTTCAGAGTAGATACTTTCTGAAAATCTCCCACTCACTCTTTCTCGGGACGACTTCGGGACGGCTTTTCAACACACTGTGCTGCGACCTTGGGCAGTCATGTCCCTACTGATTTAAATCAGTCTCTGTTTTTTTCAGCTAGCCTGACTTGAATCGCCCCCTGCGCCCTAGACACCTCATGGGCCTCGCACAGCGTACTCCCAAGCCGCTTAGCAGACAGAACGATTAGATTAAGAGGTTAAGGTAAAAATCATGTCCATATGCATTGGACAGCGCGGGATCGTAGAGCTGCATCAGCAACTTCAGTACCGCAGGATAATAAAGGGCGATTGGCTCCTGACACCTCAAGAGCCAAATCGGGTCAATCAGATTACTCGCCGATCTGGCTTTGCAGATAGTTGGCCAGGCTGACATCGCGGATCAGGCTGAGCTGGGTTTCCAGCCAGTCTATGGTTTCTTCGCAGTGTTCCAGCAGCTCTTGCAGCAGTTCACGGCTGACATAATCCTGCCTCTCTTCACAATGGGCGATGCCGGCTAGCAGTTGCGGGCGCTGTACGTCGGTTTCATAGCGCAGGTCGCTACGCAGACATTCCTCGACGGTTTCACCGATGTGCAGTTTGCCCAGATCCTGCAGATTGGGCAGGCCTTCCAGAAACAGGATGCGCTCGATCAGCTCGTCAGCCTCTTTCATCACCCGAATCGATTGCTTGTACTGGTAGTCGTTGAGGCGTTGCAGCCCCCAGTTGCGGAACATGCGTGCGTGCAGGAAATACTGGTTGATGGCGGTCAGTTCGTTGCGCAGCAGCTGGTTGAGCAGTTTGATAACGGTTTTGTCGGCTTTCATGATGCGTCCTTATGCCATCTGGCTTTGCAGGTAGTTGGCCAGGCCGGTCAGCTCGATCAGGCGCAGCTGCTTTTCCAGGAAGTAGGCGTGGTCCATTTCCGTGTCGTCCAGCTGCACCACCAGCATTTCGCGACTGACATAGTCAGCTTCCTGTTCGCACAGGGCAATCGCCTTTTTCAGCTCACGCGTGACCTTGTATTCCACGGCCAGATCGGACTTGAGCATTTCCGGCACCGTGCTGCCGATTTGCAGTGCTTCGCGCTTGCTGAGGTCGGGCTTGCCTTCCAGAAACAGGATGCGCTGGATGATGGCCTGGGCGTGTTCGCGCTCATGGGCCGATTCGTGCAGGGCCTTTTCTGCCAGCTTTTGCAAGCCCATGTCGGCATACATTTCGCCATGCAGCAGGTATTGGTCGACAGCGGTGAGTTCTCCCGCCAGCAGTGTGTTGAGCAGATCGATGATGTTTTGTTTGCCTTGCATGGGGAAGGTCCTTCCAGCAGTTGAACGGGCAGGCCACTCGGGCCATGAGCAGTGCCGGCAGCAGCGTAGCCATCAGCATGGATGCCGGCAGCGGGAGAAACGGCGTGTGCTTGCAGTTTAAATGACAATATTTATCAATACTACCAATAACAGCCGGGGACGCTGCCACCGGCTGTGGTCATGGAGTGACTGATGCCAGGCAACTCAGGCCAGCTGCCCCCGCTCTTGGCTCAACACGGCCAGCAAATCGGGGATGGCAGCATACAGTGCCTGCACTTCTTCTTGCTGCTCGCCAATCTCCTCATGCTGGCGGCAATACTCTTCCAGGGCCTGGCAGCAAGCGATAACCTGGCTGGCATTGATGATGCGGGCGGCACCCTTGATCTGGTGGGCAATGCGCCCGACGCCAGCGGCATTGCCCAGCAAGACCAGGGAACACAGCGAGTCCATGTCGTCTTGCAGGCCCTGTTGCAGATGCCCCAGCAATTGCTGCAATTGTTCGGCCTCCATGAAGGAGAGTTCGTCCAGGCTGTAGCCCGCGTCCTGCCCGGCATCGGCCTCACTGATGCGGCCATGCATGTGCTGCTGCAGACAGCTGCGCAGGCCGGCCAGGCTGATGGGTTTGAACAGGCAGTCATCCATGCCGGCGGCACGGCAGCGTTCGCGTTCGTCCGGCAGCGCATTGGCGGTAAAGCCCAGCAGCAGCACGGGGGAGAGTTGCTCTTGCTCCTCTTGCTGGCGAATGGCCTGGGCCAGCTGGTAGCCATTCATTTCCGGCATATTGCAGTCGGTAAAGACCACGTTGAATCGTCCCTGCTGCCACATGATCAGGCCTTCGCGCCCGTGGGCGGCGACATCGGTCTGATGGCCGAGATAACGCAGCTGCTGTGAGAGCAGCAGCCGGTTTGCCACATTGTCGTCCACCACCAGAATACGCAGCCTGAGCTTGTCAGCTTGCCCGGCCTGCAGGCTGGCGGCCGGTGTCGCATCCACTTCGACGTAGGCTTGTTCGGACAAGGGCAAGCGCAATTCGATATCCAGCCGGGTGCCATCATACGGGCGGCTGCTGAGGGTGAGCGAGCCTTGCATCATTTCGCACAGAGTGCGGCTGATGACCAGCCCCAGCCCGGTGCCGCTCTGGACATTACGCTGCGAAGCAACAGCCTGCCCGAACGGCAGGAACAGCCGCTGCTGGTCTTCGGCGGAGATGCCGATGCCGGTATCGGTGACCCGTATCTGGACCAGCAATTGCTGATCCGGCAGCACGCTCTGGCGTACGCGCACGGTGACACTGCCCTGCTGGGTGAATTTGATGGCATTGCTGAGCAGATTGGACAGGATCTGCTTGAAACGCAGCGGATCGAGCATGACCTGCCATTGTACCGGCGTGGCCGGATCGACATCCAGAAACAGCCCCAGCTGCTTCTCTCTGGCCAGTCCGTCGAAAATGCGCATCACCGAACGCGTTTGCTCCAGCAGATTACAGGGTTCTGGATTCAGGCTGAGATGGCCGGATTCGATACGCACGATGTCGAGAATATCGCCGATCAGGCCCAGCAGACCTTGTGCCGAATCATAGGCCACTTGCAGCGAAGGCTGATCTACCACGCCATGGTCGGCCTGGCGCAAGGCCAGCTCCAGCATGCCGATGACTGCGCTCATCGGCGTACGGATTTCATGGCTCATGGTGGCCAGGAAGGTGGTTTTGGCCTGGCTGGCCTTGTCTGCCTGCTCCTTGGCGGCTTGTAGCTCCTCGATCAGCCGGCGGCGTTCGCTGATGTCTATCCAGCCGCAGATGACACCGCGGATCACGCCCTCGGTATCGCGGAAGGGCTGGATCCAGTGAAAGGCCGAAATATGCTGGCGGTTGAGCATGACTTCACGGTCGCGCTGGATGGGCACGCCGTATTCGATGGCCAGCTGGTAATCCTGCGCCAGGGTGGAGCGGGAGGTGTCGTCGATGTCGATAATCCCGCCGATATTGTCGCGATGGCTCATGGCCTCTTCGCGGGTCAGGGTCAGCGCCTGCAGATAATGCTCGTTGCAACTGAGCAACTGGCCTTTGCGATCCAGCACATAGACCGGATAGGGAGTGACATCGATCAGCGTGGTCATGAAGTTGAGCTGGTCGCTCAGTGCCTTCTCTGCGGTCTGGCGCTTGGCGATCTGCTTGCGCAAGCGGCTGTTCCACATCAGCGAAACCAGCAGCAGCAGGCTGGCGACGGCAATCACCAGATAGATCAGGCCCAGGCTGTAGTCATACCAGCTCTGGTTGCTGGCCCCCACATTGGTGCGCCAGCGTTCATTGAACAGGTTGTCGAGGCTCTCCGGCCCGATGCTGAACAGCGCCTTGTTGAGGATGGACAGCAGGATGCGATGATCGGTCGGCACCGCCAGCGACAGCACATTACCGGGAAGACCGGTAATGTTCGCCTCGCGCAACTTGCCGTTGAACAACAACGGCAGGTAGTAGCGGCTGTTCATGGTGGCGACCAGCGCCATGTCGGCCTTGCCGTTTTCCACCATGTCGAATGCGGAAACCGGATTGTTGACCTCTTTGAAAATGGCTCCAGGGAAGATCTTTTCCCATTGCATGGCCTTGACCAGCCCGCGATTGACCACCACCACCTTGTTGCGCATGTCGGCCACGGCCTGCGGCGGGTCGGTGTTGGTCCGTACCACCAGATTGTAGGAAAGCGGGGTCAGCGGCTCGGAAAACAGCAGATTGTCGGCGCTGCCGACATTGCGGATAGGCAGCGTGGTCAGATCAGCCTCACCACGACGCATGATCTCGAGAATGTTTTCCAGCGAATGCGCTTTGCGGATTTCCAGCCTGACACCCAGACGCTGGGCGATCAGCTCCAGCAGCTCGGCGCTGGCGCCCCGCCACACCCCCTGATCATCGAAAAAGGAAATGGGGGCAAAGCTATGGCCGGCGGCCACCCTGAGCACCGGATGCTGCTTCAGCCACTGCTTTTCTTCTGGGGTGAAATCGATGGGAAAGACATGCGGTTGCAACAGCAGCGTCCCACCACTCCAACGCTGAATCAACTGCTGATGCTGCGGTTCGTGGATCAGACCCAGCGCCTTGTCCAGCGCCTGGCGCAATAAGGTCTGGCGGGCCTGCATGGCAAAGGCCAGGCTGTTGTGCTTGCTGAAACGCTGGATGACTTTCAGATCGTCAACAAGGTTCTGATTGGCAACATAATTGATGGCGGTGGCATCGCCGAAGAACAGATCGATCTGATGCGCCGCCAGCGCCGACAAGCCCTCCGCCACCGAGGTATAGTCGCTCACTTCGGCTTCCGGATAGCGCTCGCGCAGCAAGCTGGGGGAATGATAAAGGTGCTGCATGCCAATGCGCAGCTTATGCGGATTGGGCTCGCCATAGCCAACCAGGATGGGCAGGTCTTCCAGATACGGCTGGCTCAGGCTCACCCCTGCGGTTTCCAGGCCGGGCAGAACGCTGCTGCTGAGCAGGTCGATATCACCGCGCTGCAGTGCCTGCAGCGCCAGCTGCGGGCTGGGATAACGGTAGACCTCGGGCTGCAGGCCCAGCCTGCTGCTGACAAAGCCGAAGACATCGGCGTTCAGCCCCTGAAAGCTGCCGCCGGCATTACTGATATCAAGAGGAGGAAAATCATCGGCAACCCCCAAGCGCAAGCGCTTCTTGTGCTGCAGCCATTCGGCCTCGCTTGCAGCTAGCTCCAGCGTCTGCACGCTGTACACATTTTGCGCACGCAGTTGCAAAGCCACCGCCCCACCGGCTGGCGGCGCGGCCGCACTGGCGATAGGACTGGCCATCAGGCACAGCCAGACGAACAACAGCCAAAATGAGCGCATGACTTTCCCACTGCCAAGGATTGAAGACGACCGTCCAATCTGCTGCTTGCTAGTCATGTCAGCCACTATGTGGTGGGCATGCGACAAGCAGGATGGAACAAGTCATGTCACCAGCTAGAGCTTCCCGCGAAGATACGTGGAAATTCGCATTTTTCTAGCAAGCATCGTCTTAACAGTATTGGTGAAGATTCCGAAATATGGAAAGTCGCCCTTTCAGGCAGTTGAATTTTGAAAATTATTTTCATCAACTGGCTGGCGGCTAATATGGAAAACAGCAGAAACTCCGGAAAACAGAGGGTTATGACGGGGACAAGCAGGGCAGGCCTGCAAAAAACTTGCAGTGGCTGCTTTATTGCAGCTCTTCCACTTTTTCCATTTTACGGCTGCGCAAATCCACCACCCGATGTATCTCTACGCGGATTTCTCGCTTGTACAGCAGATACATCAGCTTGGCAGCCTTGCGCGCCTGGTCGTGCGTCGAGTGCCATGGACCACTGTCATCGACACCAAAATCGCGCGAAATCAGGCGCAGGCGGTACATTTCCCTCTCTCCTCATGATGCTGGACACTATATCTATAGATTTTCGCACCATCATGCCAGAAACTGCCCCGCCTCAAAAAGAGATTGTCTGAAAATGCCGCCGGGCCTCAATCAAACGCCGGCATGAATGGCAAAGTCCAAGGGGTGGCACACGCCAGCCATGGCGGCAGCAATGTCAGCACTGTGCTGCTGCCAGTAGCCCAGGCGCAGCAAGCAGTCGGTCGCCACCAGTGCGGCATCGATCATGAACCGTTCGGCCACCAGCAGCTCTTCCACCTCTCGCAGCGACAGACAGACATGCTCGGCTACTTCACCATCCTGATTACAGGGCAGCTCGCTGGGCTTCAGCCATAAATCGTAGACATGCAGCCATTCGCGATGCAGGCCGCGCTGGACGGGACGCTCGGCCAGCAGCAGGCCAGTTTGTGGCAACAGCTCCAGCCGGTCTGCCGGAATGCCGGCCTCTTCCCAGCCTTCGCGTTCCAGCGCCAGCTCGATGGATTCGCCGGCAGCAATGCCGCCACCCATCAGATTGTCCATGCGATTGGGGTCGACCGCCTTGTCCGGGCTGCGCCGTCCCACCCACATGCGTACCTCGCCCCCAGGCGTGCGGGTCAGACCATTCAGATGCACGGCACGGCTGGTCAGCCCCAGCGGGCGGAAGGCTGCACGCTCCAGTTCGAACAGCGGCGAGCCATCGGCGAGAAAGGCAGTGAAGTTTTCATTGCGCCAGCCATTGAGCCAGCCGGCCTCATGCCAGCGACGCGCTGCCGCCTGCAACTGGGTGCTGATGGCGGCGTAATCGCCCTCCACCATGCAGACCAAGCCTGCCGGCTGGCGGCGGAACAAGGATGCCTCGCTCAGTAGCAGGCGCTCCAACCAAAGCTGGTTGACGCAGCCCAGCAGGTGCGGGCCGATGAAGAGCGGGGTGAATGCACTGCGATCGAAACGGGTGATCTTGGCCAGATACCCCAGAACTCCATCCACTTGCATGATGACTCCGAACAGATTGCCTATTGCGGGAAGGCGCCATCATAGGATGCAACAAGGATTTTGCCCAATTTTTTCAGCGTCTTGCGTGCGAAAAACAAATATTCCATGTGGAAGTGTTGCAGAATTCACACGCGCGCTTGGCGCAGCAAATCGGCCAGCCCGGAGTAGCGCGCCGGAGCCAGCCGCACCGCCTGCTGCCACACTTCGTCGCTACCTGCCACGGCGAAGCGCTGGCGGGCACGGGTGATGGCGGTGTAGATCAGGGCGCGGTTGAGCACTGGCCCTGGTGTGCTAGGCAATTGCAGCCAGACTTCGTCGAATTCCGAGCCCTGGCTTTTGTGTACGGTCATGGCAAACACGGTTTCGTGCTGCGGCAGACGGCCCGGGGCAAATTCGCGCCAGCTACCGTCTGTGGCAGGGAAAGCCACCCGCAGACCTTGCGGCCGCTCCACGGTGAAGCCGATATCGCCATTGAACAAGCCGACACCGTAATCGTTGGCACTGATCATCACCGGACGGCCGGCATACCAGTCGCGCCCGGCCTGTTTGCAGCCGCTTTGTTCCAGCAAGGCCTCCATGCGCTGGTTGGCCTGTTCGACCTGGCGCCGCTCGGCCGCCAGCAACATGAACTGCGAAAATGCAGCCTGAACCTGCTCCAGCGGCTGCTGCTGCTGGATGGCGTCCAGATAGGGCTGACGGCGCACCGACAAATCCGCATCGTCCAGCTGTGCTGCCTGCCGGATATCGTCGTGCTGCCCGGCCTGCAATAGCTGCAAGGCGGCAGTGGCATCGCCCAGGTTGACCAGCCGCGCCAGCTCACCGATGCCGGAATCGGCCCGGAAACGATGGCTGTGGGTCAACAGCACCACGCTGTCGGCCAGCGCACCGGCCCTGCCCTCGTCCGCCGGCAAGGAGCCTGCACCGGCCAGTGCCAGCCAGTCGCGGGTAGCCGGCCAATACGCCACCTGTCCGCACAAATCACCCAGTACCGCACCGGCATCCACCGATGCCAGCTGATCGCGGTCGCCCAGCAGAATCAGCCGGGCCTGTGCCGGCAGGGCCTCCACCAGACGTGCCATCAGCGCCAGATCAATCATCGAGGCTTCATCCACCACCAGCACATCCAGCGGCAGCGGCTGGCCGGCATGATAGCGTGGCTGGGCCGCTCC
Source organism: Aquitalea sp. FJL05 (assembly GCF_003852595.1). Classification (NCBI taxonomy): domain Bacteria; kingdom Pseudomonadati; phylum Pseudomonadota; class Betaproteobacteria; order Neisseriales; family Chromobacteriaceae; genus Aquitalea; species Aquitalea sp. FJL05. The sequence continues at coordinate 38,901 of NZ_QAJS01000005.1, read as the reverse complement.
CGGCCGCAAACCCAGCAGCCGGTGCAGGGTTTGTGCCTGTTGCGGCAGCTGGGCGCGCACGCTGTCGGATACCGGCAGGCTGTCGCGGGCATTGCGTACCGATTCGCTCAGGCGGGCAGCGGCCTTGCCGGTTGGTGCTGCCATGGCCATGACCTGTGGTCGCTCCGCCAACATGGCCAGCATGGCCAGCAAACGCACCACCGTGGTGGTTTTGCCGGTGCCCGGCCCACCAGACACCACCAGCAGGCGCTGGCGGGCGGCCAAGGCAGCGGCGAGCTTTTGCCGGTCGGGCTGCCCGGCCTGCACCGCAGGAAACAACTGGTGCAACACCGGCTCCAGCGCGGCAGCGGGCAGTGGCCGGTGATCGGCCGCCAGTTGCGCAAGTTTGCGCGCCAGGCTCTGTTCGTCAAACCAGTGACGGGCGAAATACAGCCGCCCGGCATCATCCAGAATCAGCGGGGCATAGCTGCCCGGTTTGCCCAGCACCGGCGACGCCTGCAGCAGGCGGCGCTCCGCCCGGTGGGCAATGGGCAGGCAGACATGGCCGGCCTGATTGGCGGCAGCCAGTTCGCAGACCAGCGCCAGCGTGCTGTCATCCAGCGCCGGGTCCAGCCGCAACAGCAATTGGGATAGCTGCTGCGGCAACAGGGGGGCAGTGACTGCCTGGGAGGAAGGGCTCATCCGCGGGATTTCTGGAAAATGGCCTTGAGTTTGCCATTGGCCTGCAACTGGCTGATGGCGCGATTGAGGGCCGGCAGCCATTGGCGAAATTGCGGATGCAGCCGCAGCATCACCGGCTGTGAGCTGATCTGGCTGCCCGGTTCGCAGCGCAGCTCCTCCGGCAACAGCGTCAGGCGTTCGATCTGGCGGCGCTCCAGTACCACGGCTTGCAGACGGCCCAGCCGCAGCTTGCTCAGCACCTCGTTTTCGCTCTGCGACATCTCATAGTGCACGCCGTGACGGACAAACTCGGACTCGAAGGCGCTCAGCGGCTGTCCTTGCAGCAGGCCGATGGTCTGCCCGCGCAACTCCTCCAGCCCGCGACCGGCCCGGGCATTGCCAGACCGGCTGCACAGCTGGTAATCCAGCGTACCGATGGGCAGGGTATAAAAGCCGCCCACCGGCGACAGGCTGCGCCAGGCCGGATTGACGCCGACCTCCACGTCGAGCCGGGCCACTTCGAACAGCTGCTGGATACGCAGGGCCGGATAGTACTCGATATCGAAACGCACCCCGCTGAGCTTGCCGATCTGCTCCAGCGCCTCGCGATAGATGCCGGCCATCGGGCTGTCCGGGGTGAAGTTATAAGGGCCGGCATTGTCCACCACCACGCCTGCACGCAGGGTGAGATCGGCTGCCTGCGCCGGCAACAGCCACAGACAGCAGCACAACAACAGAAAACTACGCACCCAACCTTGCCTCCAGCGCCGCGCAAATGGTGCTGAGCACCTTGATGCGCGCATAGTATTTGTTATTGGCCTCCACCAGCGTCCACGGCACCTTGCTGGTGCTGGTGCGGTCGACCATATCGCTGACTGCCAGCTTGTAGGCATTCCACTTTTCGCGATTACGCCAGTCTTCCTCGGTAATCTTGAAGCGCTTGAAGCCGGTTTCCTCACGCAGCTTGAAACGCGCCATCTGTTCTTCATTGCTGATGGCCAGCCAGAACTTGAGCACGATGGCACCGTTTTCGGTGAGCTGGTGCTCGAAGTCGTTGATTTCATAGTAAGCGCGCATCCAGTCGCGCTCCTGGGCAAAGCCTTCCACCCGCTCCACCAGCACGCGGCCATACCAGGTGCGGTCGAAGATGGTCATGCCGCCCTTGCCCGGCACCTGGCGCCAGAAACGCCACAGCCAGGGTTTGACGCGCTCTTCCTCGGTAGGTGCGGCCACCGGCACCACGCGGTAGCTGCGTGCATCCAGCGCCTGGGTGATGCGGCGGATGGTGCCGCCCTTGCCGGCGGCGTCGTTGCCTTCAAAAGCCAGTACCAGCGAATGGTTCTTGAAGCGCTCGTCACGGGTCAGGCTGTTCAGCCGGCCCTGCAACTCGGCCAGCCGTTTCTTGTATTCAGCCTTGTCCATTTGCTGGTCCAGCTGCAAGGTATCCAGGATGACCTTGTCGTCGATGGGGGCCAGCAACGGCGGTGCTTCCGAAGCATCGACCACCGCACCAGCCTGGCTGATGCGGTTGCGGATAGCCTTGAGAATGGTCTGGCCAACCGTCAGGCTGCGGAAATTGGCATCTTCGCCATCCACCACAATCCACGGCGCGTAGGCGGTATTGGTCAGGCGGATCATGTGCTCGCCGTATTTGCGGATGGTGTCGTAGCGCTCCATATTGGCCTTGTCATCCGCCGTCACGCGCCAGCGGGTGGCCGGATCCTTTTCCAGCTCTTTCAGCCGCTTGCGCTGCTTGTCCTTGGTCAGATGGAACCAGAACTTGAGAATCAGCGCGCCATCCTGGCTGATCATGCGTTCCAGCCGCATGATGTCGAAGATTTCGCGGTCGTAAGCGTCATGGTCGATCACGTCGTACACACGGTCGAACAGCGCGTCGGAATAATAGGAGCCAAAGAAAATGCCGATGCGGCCTTTGGCCGGCAGCTTTTGCCAGTAGCGCCACATCCAGGGCCGGGCGCGAGCTTCGTCATTGGCCGAGGCAAAAGCCACGGTGTCGATCAGCCGCGGGTCCAGCCACTCGTTGATCAGGTTCATGGTTTCGCCACGGCCGGCACCGTCAAAACCGTGAATCAGGATCAGTACCGGGAAATCGGCCTTTTCCTTCAGGTCGTACTGCACGTCCAGCAAGGCTTCACGCAGCAGCGGTACTTGCTCGCGATAGCTCTCTTTGCTGATGCTGTGGCCGATTTCTGCCGATTCAAACATTCCCGTCTCCCGTGATGAACGACCTGTTATTGCTGCTGGCCATGCGGCCTGCTGGCGCTTTTTTACGCAGTACAGCCTTATTAATGGAAGGAATTCACAAAAACCGCCTACGAGAGGGCCGCGCCTGCCTGCGCTGACCATACAGTGTGCCGCACACATCCCGCCGCACAGGCGCAGTGCACCAGTCTACTCCATGCCATTGGCAAGGCAATGATAGTTGCTGTCAACACAACAAGCCATCCAGCTCGGCAAGTAAAGCCTGTGCTGGCTGATCATTCCAGATGCCCATGCCGGCCATCCCCATGCCACGCAGGTAGAGGTAGCGCACGCCACCAAAGCAGGTGAAAAAATCACGCCCGCGTGCACTGAAATAGCGTCGCAGCGCCACGCAGTAAATCAGGTATTGCAGATAGTAGTGCTCGCGCGCCACCGACTGCAGCAAGCACTCGGGAGCATAGTCCATGGCCTGCTCACCCAAGTGGTTGGATTTGTAGTCCACCAGATACACCAGGCCGTTGGCCTCGAACACCAGATCGACAAAGCCCTTGAGATAACCGCGCACCGTGCGGAAATCCAGCCCGGCAGCAGCTGTGCGCAGTGGCTGGGCCAGGCCGTTGGCCGGATCGCTCAGTACGCGGCGCAAGGCGGCCACATCCAGCTGGCGCACTGGCAGGGTGAATTCCATTTCCACCAGCTTACGCCCGGCCGGCACGCCGGCCAGCCTCACACCGGGGGCCAGCTCGGCATCCAGCGTCTGGCGCAGTAGCTGCATGGCCCCCGGCTGCCAGCTATCGGCAAAACCGTGGCGACGCAGCTGCTGTGCCACCACCGGCTGCAACTGGGCATCGCTCATGCCGAAATCGATGTTTTCAAACATGGCATGCAGGCAGGTACCGGCACGCGCGCCACGAGGAAAGGCAAACGGGCTGTCGATTGCCAGCAGCTCGCCGCCCTCTGCCGGCAATACCGGCAGGCCGCCGTCGTGGTCTGGCCGTTCGTTGGCCTTGCTGCTGCGGCCATGGGTAAGCGAGGTAAAGCTGGCTACCCGCCATGGGCTGTAAACCGGCCGCTGGAACAGGCGCGCACTATAGTCCTGCCGCGCGTCCTGCGCCAGAGGCAAGGGATTCAGCCCGCACTCCAGCTGGCGCAGATGCAAGGCCGCCGGCAAACGGCTGGCCAGCCCGGCCAGTTGCTGCTCCAGCATGGCCGGGCTGAATTCCAGCTCGCGCAGGCTGGCCAGATCCGGGCAGTCCACAGCATGCAGCAGCCAGGACAGCGCCGCCGTCTGCATGTCCTTGACCCAACCCCAGGCCAGATACTGGCGGTGCTGGGCGCGGGTCAGTGCCACGTACAGCAGGCGCAGCTTTTCGGCCAGCATTTCGCTGCCAGCCTGCTGGCGCACGGCGGCATCGGCCAGCACGTCCGGGCTGAGCATGGCCTGCCCGGCTTCGCGGTAGCGCCAGAAGCTGGTATTGCGCCGCTCCAGTGCGCCATCCCACAGATAGGGACAGAACACGATGGGGTATTGCAGCCCCTTGGAGGTATGGATGGTGACGATCTTCACCAGCGCGGCATCGCTTTCCAGCCGCAGCATGGCTTCCTCACCGCCAGACGGGCTGGCCACCCTGCCCTCCAGCCAGGCCAATAAGGGGGCCATGCCGTGACGGCTGTCGCTTTCGCTTTCGCTTTGCAATAGCTCGGCCAGATGCGACAGATTGGTCAGCCGCCGCTCGCCATCGGGCAGGGGCAACAGGCGCAGCGGCAGTTGCTCGCGTGCCAGGAAATGCCGCCAGGCGCTCATGAAGCCCTGCTCCAGCCAGCGCTGGTGGTCGGCGGCATTGGCCAGCAGCCGCGCTTCCCACTGTGTCTCATCTTCCACTTCGGCCAGCAGGCGGGCGGCATCCAGCCCGTACAGCTCGGTCACTAGCGCAGCACGCAGCCGGCTTTCGCTGGCCGGTTCGGCCCAGGCGCGCAACAGGGCCAGCAGCTCGGCTGCCTCATGGCTGGCAAACACGCTTTCCTGGGTGAGCGCCACGCTGGCCACGCCACGCTCGGCCAGGGCCTGGCGCATCTGTTCGCCCTGACGGTGGGTGGACACCAGCACGGCAATGTCGCCACCACGCAGGGGCCGGCGCTGGCCGCCCTTATTGATGGCAGCCTGGTCCTGCCCGGCCAGCGTCAGCAAGCGGGCGATTTCATGGGCGCAGCCCTGTGCGCTGGCGCGGGCGGCGCTGTCCTTGTTCTGCGGCTTGTCGCCCTCGGGCGGCTGCCACAGCACGGTAAAGGCCGCGTCCTCGTCCGCCACTTCCAGCACGGCACCGGAGCTGGGCGCGGCGTGCACCGGCTGATAGCTGATGGCATCCAGCAAAAACGGCCGGGCGCGGCCAAACAGCTGGTTGACCACCTCGACCAGCGGCACATCCGAGCGACGGTTGGTATCCAGCGAGTATTGCTGGGCGGCGGGCGCATCCTGCCGCGCATCCAGATAGGCAAAGATATCGGCACCGCGAAAGCTGTAAATCGCCTGTTTGGGGTCGCCCACCAGAAATAGCGGCCGGCCCTGCAGGGCAAAACAACTGCGGAAGATGTCGTACTGGATGGGGTCGGTATCCTGGAATTCGTCGATCAGCGCCACGCGGAAACTGCGCGCCACGGCGGCGGCCAGTTGCGCACCGCCATCGGCAGCGGCGAGGGCTGCGCCCAGTTCGGTGAGCAAATCGTCAAAACTGCGCACCCGCTCCTGGCTGCGGCGGCGAGCCAGTTCCTCGTTCACCCAGGCAATCAGTTCCAGCTTGAGCCCCGCCAGCGATAGCTGCAGCTGGGCCAGATAGCCATCCCAGGCGGCCAGCCAGTCGCCAATACGCTGGAACAGCAGATGCTCGGGCGCGACAAAGCCCTTTTTCATGGCCTTGACCAGCGCCTCCGGCCTGAGCTTGTCCAGCCGTTTCAGCGCATCGCGGCCCAGGATGGGCAGGCTGTCCGGCTCGGCCAGCCATTGCTGCAGCTCGGCCATGCTGCTTTCCAGCTGTGCCCGGCTGTGGCTGGTGGCCTTGAAACCTTCGGTGGCCAGCAACAGATCAAAACCGCTCTGCAGCGTGACCGCATCCGCCGCCAGTTGCTGCCAGCACCGCTCCAACTGTTGCAAAGCCTGCTGCAGATCGCGCTGCGCCGGCATCACCATCTGCAGATAGGGCTTGGCCAGCCAGGGGCGGATTTCCGCCAGCCAGCCATCCGGGGTTTCCCCCGCTTCGGCCAACACCTGTGACAGCAAGGGGCTGGTGACCACCCGCCGCCGCCAGAAATCATCCACCACCTCCACCAGCAGGCGGTCGTCGTCGCTGACCAGCTCGGCGGCAAAGGTCTGACCGCTTTCGAAAGCGGCATCGGTCAGCACACGCTGGCAGAAACCATGAATGGTATAGATGGCCGCACCGTCAAAACCGGTAATGGCGGCCAGCAGGCGCTGTTCGGCCAGATCCCGCACTGCACCGGGGGCAAAACGCTGCGCCAGAGCCTGCAGGAAATCATTGCCCTCCTGCTTGCCCTGCAATACCTCGAGAAAATCGGTGAGCTGCTGGCGCAGGCGCTCGCGCAATTCAGCGGTGGCGGCCTTGGTGTAGGTCACCACCAGCAGGCTGTCGATGCCGGGCGGGGCTTCGCCGTTGACCTCTTCCAGCAACAGCCGCAGATACAGTGCAGCAATGGTCCAGGTCTTGCCGGTGCCGGCCGAGGCCTCGATCAGGTTGACCCCGGCCAGCGGGCATTCGAGTGCATTCAGTACCTGCAGGCTCATGCCTGGCCCCCCAGCCGCGCCAGTAGCGGCAATAACAGTGTTTCGGCCAATTGGGCAAACAGCGGGTCGGCCAGCGGGTCGAGGTGGCGGAACACCAGCTGGTTGACCGGCTCCTCGCATTGCGCAGCGGCAAAATCGCCGACAAAGCTGGGGTCCCATTTGTCCAGCGCCTTGGCCAGCGCCAGTTGCGGTGCGCTGTCCAGCTTGTACAGCTGCTCGGCATAGGCCCAGCTGGTGCGGCCAAAAAACGGCAAGGGCTGTTGCTGGCCCTGCTGCCAGCGCACCACCCAGGCCGAGAGCAGGGCCAGTGCGTCCGGCTCATCCTCCAGCCGCAGGTGGCCGCTGTCGTCATACAGCACTGACTGGCAGGCAATGCCGGCAGGACGCATGGCGCATAGCAAGAGGTGGGTCAGCCACCATTCCAGCCGCTCGGCGGCATTCATCTTGCCGATCACCAGCCGGATCTGCCCTTCGGCCCGTAGCCCGCCCAGTTCACCAGCCAGGGTCAGGCCATGCAGCTGGATATTCACCGGCTGCGGCGGCAGCGTGGCTTCGCTCAGTACTGCGGGCAGGCGGTATGCCAGCCGGGCGGCACTGGCACTTTCACTGCCAAGCCAGGCCTGGCCAAGCGCGGCAGGCGGCAGCAGGCCGGCCCCCGCCAGCCGCTGCTTGACCGGTGCCACCGGCTTGCCAGCCAGCATGCGCTCCACCAGCTGGCTGCGCAGGGTGCGGCTGGCGTCGCGATCCACGCTGAATGGCTCGCGCACTGGCAGCGCATCCTGCTGGCCTTGCAGACGAATGGCCAGACGCTCGGCCAACCAGGCCCGCGGCGGGTTTTTCCAGAAGCGGATGAAGTCATTGACATGCAGCACGCTGCTGCCCGGCAAGGGCGGCAGCTCGCTAGCAAAAGGCCGGGGCTGACTGGGCGGGGCCGCCAGCGCCTGGGCAAAGCTGGGCTCGAAACTGGCCAGCCGTGGTTCAACCCCGTCGTAGCAGCGCGGCGAAAACGGCTGCAGCGGGTGACGTAACAGCAGCTGCGCCGTGGCCGCATCACCACACATGGCTTTGAAGCAGTCCTGCAATTCGGCAAGCAGTGGCGAAGGCGGCAGCGATTCGTTATTGCGTGCCGACAAGCCGACATAAGACAGATACAGGCGCTGGCGTGCCGACAGAATGGCTTCCAGAAACAGGTAGCGGTCGTCAAAGCGGCGCGAACGGTCACCCCGGCGCGGATGGCGTGCCACCAGATCAAAGCTGACCGGGCGCTCATCGCGCGGATAGGCACCGTCGTTCATGCCGATCAGGCACAGCACGCGAAAGGGAATGGAGCGCATCGGCACCATGGCGCAGAAGGTGATGCCGCCGGACAGAAAACCCAGCGGCGAGGCCACGGTGAGCTTGCGCTGCAGCCAGTCGCGCAGCACGGCCAGGCTGAAGGGCTGGGCAAAGTCGGCCATCGCCGCATCGTCCACCAATTCTTGCAGGGCATCGCGCAATACTTCCAGCGCCAGTTCGCCGTCTTCGTCCACCGCGAACAGGCGGTCGGTGGCCAGCAACAGCCGTTCGGCCCAGTCGGCCGCAGCGACAGGCGTGGCCCAATCGCGGGCCAGTTCGTCCAACACGGCATAACAGCTGGCAAAGCGCGCCAGGGCTTCGCTCAGTTGGCCACTGGCACCGGCCTGCGGCAACAGCCCGCCGAACAGGCCGCTGTCATCACCAGCCATGGCTGGTGGCAGGATGCTGCCTAACAGCAGGCGGTCCAGCCCCCAGCGCCAGGTAAACAGCGGATCGGCCGGCAGGCCCAGCGCCGCCTTGTGCGCGGCATCGCGCCCCCAGCGGATACCACTGGCCCGCACCCAGTCCTGGATGAAGGGCAGGTCTTCCGCAGTCAGGCCAAAGCGCTGCAATAGCGCCGGGCTGTCGAGCAAGGCCAGTACCTGGTCAGCGGCAAAACGCGAATCCAGCAAGTGCAGCAGATTGCCGATGGCCGCCAGCAGCGGTTCTTCGCGCTCCACGCGGCGGTCGGCAATGGCATACGGCAGGTTGGGCGCATCGTCGCGCTGGCCGAATACCGCATCAATATAAGGAGCGTAGCTGTTGATGTCCGGCGTCAGCACCGCGATGTCGGCCGCGCTGAGCGTGGGGTCGTCCGCCAGCATGGCCAGCAGCCGGTCTTTCAGCACCTCCAGTTCGCGCATGGCACCGTGGGTGGCATGCAGCTCGATGGAGGCATCGTCGGGGCTCAGCCACTGGCCATCATGGCCGGGCATGTCCAGTTGCAGGATATCGCGCTGCAGGCGGGCCAGCAGGCTGTCGCCCGTCGCCTCGGCAAACAGCGGGCGGGCATCCAGCTCGGCATCGGCGGCAATCAGTTCGAAAAAGTCCCGTCCCTGCTTGCCCAGCGAGGCCAGCAGCGGGTGGCCTTCAGTGGCGAACAGGTCGCCCTTTTCCCGCAGCTTGAGCTTGCGGCGGGTATCGACGATATCACCCCAGTAGGCCTCACAGGGGTTGAGGGTGAACAGGCAGACATCAGTCAGCTCGGACAGGCGCTTGATCAGCGCCAGATACATCGGTGCCAGGCTGGCAATGCCAAACAGGGTAATGCGCTCCGGCAGATGCTCCGGTCGCAGCTCGGCAAAGAATTCGTCCAGCATGCGCACGCGGTGGCGGCCGGGATCCTGCGCGGCCAGCTGCTGCCAGAGTGCAGCCTGCCAGGCTTCGTCCTCGCCCAGATCCAGCCGCTCGCCACGTTCCCAGGCGCGAATCCAGTCCGGTCGAAACACCAGGTATTGGTCAAAGATGTCGGCCACCTTGCCGGCCAGCTCAAAAGCAGCCGTCTCGCCACCAGCGGCATAGCGCTGCAAGGGCGCAAATACCTCGCCTTCCAGCACGGGCAACAGCTGCAGCAAGCGCCAGCTGAGCACTTCGGGAGTAAACGAGGATTTGCGCGGCAGCTCCGGCATGACTTTCTGCATCAGCCGCCAGGCAAAGGCTGCCGGCAGCACGAAATCGATATTGGCGGCAATGCCACACTGCTGCGCCAGATCCAGCGTCATCCAGCGCCCCATGCCTCGGCTCTGTACGATCACCGTTTCGGCGGCAAAGGGGTTGGACAGCGGCTGCGCCTGCAACATGGCGGCATACAGCTGACCCAATTGCTCCAGACGATTGGACTGATAGAGAAAAAGCATGGCGGGAACACGGCTAAAAGCAAGGATGTCAGTGTACCATCAGCCTTTGGCCGCCATCACGCGATGCCCAAGGCATAACATTCAGGAATCCGCATGTATCCCTATCTGATCATCAAGCATGCCCACATGGGCCTGGCTTACCTCACCATTTTGCTGTTTGCCGTGCGCGGCGGGCTGATGCTGGCGGATCGACAGCGCATTCTGGCGCTCAAACCCTTGCGCATCCTGCCGCATGTCATCGACACCTTGCTGCTGGCGCTGGGGGTGACACTGGTGGTGATGGGTGGCTGGCCGGTGCTGCAAAGCCCGTGGCTGCTGGCCAAAATCGGCGGCCTGCTGGCCTATGTGCTGCTGGGCACCATCGCCCTCAAGCGTGGCCGCACCAAGCAGATACGCAGCATGGCCCTGCTGGCCGCCCTGCTGGTGGTGGGTTATATCGTGCTGGTAGCCAAAACCAAGCTGGTACTGCCGCTGTAAGAGCAGCGAACAAAAACCCTGTTGCGGCCTTGCGCCTGCTTGCCGTGCTGCTTGTATTGTCTGCGCTGGCGCACCTTGCCTTAGGGGCGCTACGCTATTTTGTTCGCCGCTGCTGGCAGCTGGCCAATATTGGGGGATGGCCTGCGCCATCCAGGCCACTCCCTTTCCCCCACACCACTCCCCACCCCTTGACCCAGAACAAGTCCCGCGCCACAGCGCTCTGCTACTGTCTGGCGGTTTCAATCGCTGACACCAAGCCATCATGCCTGCCACACGACCTCTGCCGGAGCTGGTTTGCCCGGCGGGCAGTCTGCCCGCCCTCAAGGCCGCCGTGGACAACGGTGCCGACACCGTCTACCTCGGCCTGAAAAACGACACCAATGCCCGCAACTTTGCCGGGCTGAACTTTGACGACCGCACCGCGCGCGAGGGCATACGCTATGCCCATCAGCATGAGCGCAAGGTCTTGCTGGCCATCAACACCTATGCCCAGGGCGGCGATATCAGCCGCTGGCATCGTGCCATCGACGAAGGTGCTGATCTGGGCGTGGACGCCATCATCCTGGCCGATATCGGCCTGATGGAATATGCCCGCCGCCGCTACCCCCAGCTGCGCCTGCACATGTCGGTGCAAAGCTCGGCCACCAATTACGAAGCCATCAATCTGGCGCAAGAGCTGTTCGATATCCGCCGCGCCGTGCTGCCGCGGGTGCTGACGCTGGATCAGGTGAAACAGGTCATCGACCACACCCAGGTGGAAATCGAAGTATTCGGCTTCGGCAGCCTGTGCGTGATGGTGGAAGGCCGCTGCCTGCTGTCCAGCTATGCCACCGGCGAATCGCCCAATAGCCACGGCGTCTGCTCACCGGCCAAATTCGTGCGCTGGGAACACGGCAGCCAGGCGCTGGGGGCCCGGCTGAACGGCATCCTGATCGACGAATACCAGCAGGGCGAACCGGCAGGCTACCCCACGCTGTGCAAGGGGCGCTTCGAAGTGGAAGGCGATACCTATTACGCGCTGGAAGAACCCACCAGCCTGAACGTGATGGCCATGCTGCCGCAAATCATCGATATCGGCGTGGCCGCCATCAAGGTGGAAGGCCGCCAGCGCAGCCCGGCCTATGTGGCACAAGTCACCCGCACCCTGCGCGAAGCACTGGATGCGGCCGGACGCGAGCCGCAACGCTTCTCGGTGAAACCGGGCTGGACCCAGGCACTGTCCAAGCTGGCGGAAGGCCAGCAGCAGACCCTGGGTGCCTATAACCGGCCATGGAAATGAATGACAGCGTGCCGGCAGGCTCGCACGCCATGCCGGCCCAACAAGCAGGGCTGATATGAATACATTGCAACTGACGCTGGGGCCGGTACTGTTTTACTGGTCGCGCGACGATATCCTGCGGTTTTACAGCGAAGCCGCCGACTGGCCGCTGGAAACCATCTATCTGGGCGAAGCCGTCTGCTCGCGCCGCCAGCAACTGCGCGGCCAAGACTGGATCGCCCTGGGCAAGGAACTGGCCGAAAGCGGCCGCCAGGTGGTGTTGTCCAGCCTGGCACTGATCGAGAGCGAATCCGACCTGCGCCGCCTGCGCAAGCTGGTGGAAAACGGCGACTTGCAGCTGGAAGCCAACGACCTGGGCGCGGCCCGGCTGGCGCAGCAGCAAGGCCAGCCCTTTGTGGCGGGTCATCACCTGAATATCTACAATGCCGACACCCTGGCCCTGCTGCAGTCGCTGGGCGCGCGGCGCTGGATTCCGCCAGTGGAAATGGACCGTGACACGCTGGCCGCCGTATTGCAGCAGGTTTCCAGCAAAGGCTTGAATATCGAAACCGAGCTGTTCGCCTGGGGCCGCCTGCCACTGGCGCTATCTGCCCGCTGCTTTACCGCACGTCACTACAATCTGTCCAAGGACGATTGCCAGTTCCGCTGCCTGGAACATCCGGACGGGCTGCGGCTGAATACCCGCGAGCAACAGGCCTTCCTCACCATCAACGGCATCCAGACCATGTCGGACGGCTGCCACTCCTTGCTGCCACACCTGGCCGATATTGCCGCCATGGGCGTGAAAGCGGTACGCATCAGCCCGCAGTGGCAGCACACCGAGCGCGTGGTCGCCGGCTACCAGCAAGCCATCCAGGCCCTGAACAGCCCGCTGCGCCCCGACATCGACCTAGCGCCCTACGCCGACAGCCGCCTGGTGGATGGCTACTGGCGTGGCGAAGCCGGCATTGCCGCCATTGGAGAAGCCCATGCGCATTCCTGAACTGACCCTGCCCGCCACCATGGCCAGCCTGCTGGGCCGGCTGCCCGCCACCCCGCCCTGCTGGGCGCTGGTGACCACGCTGAATCAATTGAAAAAACGCGACATCCTGCCGGCCGACATGAGTTTGCTAGCCGGACACAGCTTTGAAGTGCATGTGCAGGATGCCGGCATGCGGCTGGGCTTTTCTGCCGACGAGGAAAAGTTCAAGGTAGCCAGCGTCGGCGATACGCCAGACCTGCGGCTGTCGGCCAATCTGGCGGACTTTGCCCGCATGATGCTGCGCGAGGAAGACCCGGACACCCTGTTTTTTAATCGCAAGCTGATCATCGAAGGCGATACCGAACTGGGCCTGATCGTGAAAAACCTGCTGGACAGCGTGGACTGGAGCAGCACCCCGCTGCAGCGTTTCATGGCCGTATAAACCAGCAGCAAGCCAGCACGCAAAAAGCCCGGCATTGCCGGGCTTTTGACTGTACTGCAAAGCGGAATCAGGAAACCAGCTGTGCTGCCGCCTTGCGCTTGGCCGACAAATCCAGGCCAGGCAAATCAGCCATCACATCCGGATGATCCGCCAGTTTTTCCACCACAAAGTCGACAAACACGCGGGTACGCGGGGCGATATGGTCGCGATGCGGGAAGCAGATGTAGATGGAACGCTCCAGCGATACCACATCAGTCAGCACCGCCTCCAGCTCGCCATTGCGGATCAGGTGCACCACTTCGTGCCCCGGCAGCTGCGCCACCCCCATGCCCAGACGTGCCAGCTCGCATACCGCTTCCATCTCGTTCAGGGTGTAGGTACCGGTTACTTCCAGCGGAATACGCTCGCCCTTGCGGTCGAATTCCCACTTGTACAGGCGGCCCGAGGTCGGAAACTGGAAGTTGATGCAATCGTGATTGCTCAATTCTTCGGTCGTCTCCGGACGGCCGTGCTTGTCCCAGTATTCGGGAGAAGCCACCACGTATTGCGGAATCTGTGCCAGATTACGTGCCACCATGCGGCTGTCCGGCATCATGCCGATGCGCACACCGACATCGTAGCCATCTTCGATCAGGTCGCTGAAATGGTCGTCCAGGCCAAAGAACACCCGGATCTTGGGATAGCGTTCGCAGAATTCGCCCATGATGGGCAAAATGAAGCGGCGACCAAAAGAGTTGGGCATGCTGACGCGCAGATGACCGGCCGGTTCATCCCGGCTGGCTTTCAGCTGATTGATGGCCGAATCGAGATTGTTCACCGGTCCGCGGCATTGCGCATAGAAACGGCGTCCATCCTCCGTCAGGGTCAGTTGGCGGGTAGTCCGGTTGAACAGGCGAACCTCCAGCTCCTGCTCCAGTCGCGCAATGCTTTGACTGATAGCCGCTGGCGATACCCCCAGTTTTCTTGCAGCATCCGAGAAACTGCCATTCTCGGCAGTGGTCATGAAGACCATCAAGGCTTTTAAAGTATCCATAGCTGAAACGTTCCCTGAGCGGCATTGAACTCATGCGACCGGTTAATGCACGGCATTCCCCGCCGCGGCTGCATGATTTGCCAACTTCATTATTAAGTAGTTCTTCTTTAAAAAGCGTACACCAGATCCAGTGAATAATGAAGTTTGACTTACGTTTACGGCCTGAAATGCCAGTAATCTGTTTCAAATTTCACAATTTGGTGGTGTCTTTTGCCACAGGTGAGTAAAAATCAGTCTGATTTCAAAACACCAAGGCCATCTTGCCATTGGCATTTAATATCAATAACGACAAGTCCTTCCTTGCGCCAGGCGAGTCCCATCCCGCTGGCTATCCAATGGGCAGCACACGCCCACCCATCAATATTGTTCAAGACTGCAGCAAAATAAAGTTCAAGATTAAACAAAGCTGATACAGCGCAGTTTTGCAGCTAATGCCCGCCCTTTAGGGCAGGTGTGGACCTTCGCCTGCATTTTTCCGCAATCGCAGCAAAGCTGCCCTGTGCGACATCAAGCCTCCTGGCAATAGCCGACATCATCCTGCTTTTTTCATGACAAACACGTTCACTCAGCCACAGCTTAAACGCTGGTCGGCTATCGCTCTGGTCCTTGTACAGATGTTGACCCGCCGTCCTGCCGGAACATCCCGGAAAAAGCATCCCACGCCCCGGAAAATTCCGCGCGATCTTACTGAACATAGAGAAATTACTTATTCAGCATAGCGATCGCTCTACTTGGGCCTTTAGCTACTGGTTTCGTCTGCTAGCTGCTTAATAAACTCCAGACCAGCCAGCAAGCATCGCTAGTGGGGTCCGGCGCTCAAACTGCCACGCCTTCCTGATGAACGCTGGAACATTGCAAGCGGACCACCGTCTTGGCCACCCGACAATGAAGGTCACGTCATCATGCATAGCAAGCTTCCCTTTGCTCACCCCATACCGGGCAATCTGTCCCCGGCCAGTCAAAAGACCCTGCTGGACTGGATCCATACCGTCGGCCAGATCGAGACCGAAAGCGAACTCAAGCTCTATCTGGACCATCTGCAATCGCAGCTTCCTACCAAGCACATGGTGATTACCCTGGGACGCATCAACCAGCACCAGCAACTGCACCGGGTGGAAAAAGTGGTGAATGTCAGCTTTCCGGAAGACTGGGTAGAGCACTATATGAGCCACAATTACATCAGCTGTGACCCGGTGCTGCGCTCGGTCATGGGCCAAGGCCCCATCCACTGGGCCGACAAGTTTTCCCGCGCCAAGGGACAACAGGAGAAACAGTTCATCCAGGAGATGACCTCCATCGGCATGGGCAACGGCATCAGCTTCAGCGCCCTGTCCGAGCGCCAGAACCTGGTCTGCGTACTGTCGGTTTCCGGCAGTGAAATCGGCAAGGACAGCCAGCTCACCGAAATGCTCAACAGTCTGCTGCTGCATCTGCGCCAGGCCGCTGGCCGGGTGGCCAATCTGGCTCCGGCCGCCCCCGCCGCCATGCCGCTATCGCAACGCGAGTTCGACATTTTCCACTGGATGAGCCATGGCAAGACCAACTGGGAAATTGCCACCATTCTGGGTATTAGTGAACGGACGGTGAAATTCCACGTCGCCAACATCATCCGCAAACTGAATGCCAACAACCGTACCCACGCCATCGTCATCGGCCTGCAACTGGGGCTGACCACTGTGGCCGGCACAATGTAGCTGCTGGCAAGGCCACAGGGCCGGCACTACAGCCAGTAACGACTCTGCCAGCTTGCCGCTAAAATCGGCGCTCCAATGGCAACCGCGCCGCATTGATACGACGCGGTGCTGCCGGCGGAGTTTCAATCTGCAAGTCTCTTCTTGATTGACCCATGCACTCACCTGAAACATTCGGCCCCGGTTTAGCGGGGCCTTTTTTTGGCTGTCCTGCATGGTCAGCCACCGCATATAGTGTGGCCATTCCGGGGTGATCTCCCGCATCTTCCGGTCAAGACCCTGTCGCAAGGCGGGGCGATTTGTTACAGTCGCTGCTCCTGCTGATTCCTTTGCCGACCGGCCATGAATGCCTTTACCAGTTGCAACCCAGCCACCGCCGAGGTGGTGTTTACCCGTCCTGGCTGGAGCCAGGCCCAGCTTGACGATGCACTACAGCGGCTGAAACGCGCCCAGTCCGCCTGGGCGGCCCTGAGCGTGTCACAACGCGCCGAGCGCATGCTGCAATTGGCAGTGCAACTGGAAACCCATCGCGAACAACTGGCTGCGCTGGTGACGCTGGAGGTGGGCAAGCGCACCGCGGAGTGCCTGGCCGAAATCGACAAGTCGGCGCAGCTGATACGCTATTACGCCGAGCTGGCCCCGTCCCTGCTGGCGCCGCAATCGATTCCCACCCAGGCCAGCCAGAGTGGTGTAGCGTTCGAGGCACTGGGCTGTGTGCTGGCGGTGATGCCGTGGAACTACCCCATCTGGCAGTTGCTGCGGTTTGCCGTTCCGGCACTGATGGCGGGCAATACCTGCCTGGTCAAACCCGCGCCCTCGGTACCGCAATGCACCCAGTTGCTGCTGGAACTGGTGCACGCCGCCGGGCTGGATTGCCTGGACATCGCCTGGATCGATCACGAACTGGTAGAAGAAGCCATCCGCCGCAGCGACGCCGTGGCCTTTACCGGCTCCACCCATACCGGACGCATCATCGCCAGCCTGGCTGGCAAACACCTGAAAAAGACCGTGCTGGAACTGGGCGGCAGCAATCCCTTTATCGTGCTGGCTGATGCCGATGTCGAGGCAGCCGCGCAGGATGCAGTCAACTCGCGTTTTCGCGATGCCGGCCAAAGCTGCAATGCGGCCAAGCGCATGATCGTGGTGCCGGAAATCGCCGAGCAATTTGTTGCCGCCTTTGTCGCCGCCGCCAGTGCATTACGCCCCGGCGACCCGCGCGATCCAGCCACCACACTGTCACCACTGACCCGCGCCGACCTGCGTGAGGCACTGCATGCGCAAGTACTGGATGCCTGTCATCAGGGCGCGCGTCTGTTGCTGGGCGGCCAATTGCCACCTGCTCCCGGTTTCTTCTATCCGGCCACGGTGCTGGATCACGTCACCGCCGGCTGTCGTGTCTATCACGAAGAAGTGTTCGGCCCGGTGGCCAGCATCCTGCGTGCCCGTGACGAGGCCGATGCCATCCGGCTGGCCAATGACACGCCGTTTGGCCTGGGCGCCTCCATCTATACCGCGAACACCACCCATGGCTGGGAACTGGCGCGGCAGCTGGAAGTGGGCAGCGTCTTTCTCAACCGCCACACCAGCTCGGATTTGCGTCTGCCCTTTGGCGGCGTAAAAGCCTCTGGCTATGGGCGCGAGCTGTCAGAATTCGGCCTGTATGAATTCGTCAACGTCAAAACCTATTGGCAGAAATAAGCAGCACGGCGGCCAGTACGGTGATGCGCTACACTGGCCTGCTGTTCCGCACTCTGCCGCCCTGCACTCTTTGTCATGATGTTTCGTCGCTCATCCACCGCCCTTCTCGCCTGGCTGGTCTTGCTGGCCTGCCTGGGTTATTTCGGCCTGATTGCTACCGCCCCAGCCTTGTTACAGGGTAATGTCGCCGGCTGGCCACGCTCCATCCTGCTGGCCTTGCTGCTGTTTCTGCTGTTTTTCGCGGTCACACTGTGGCATATCCGGGCGCAAGACCGAAAGCCAGCCGCATGAGCCCGGCCACGGTATTTTTCCTGTTGTTCATTGCCGCCAGCCTGCTGTTGACCCGCCGGGCGGCACGCCTTACCCGTTCTGCCGATGACTTCTATACCGCAGGCGGACAATTACCGGCTTGGCAAAATGGCTTGGCGCTGGCGGGCGACTTTCTGTCGGCTGCGGCTTTTCTCGGCTCCATCGGCATGTATCTGGGGCAGGGCTACGATTCCCTGGTGTATGCGGTAGGCACGCTGGCTGGCTGGCCGCTATTGATGCTGCTATTGGCCGACAAACTGCGGGCGCTGGGGCGCTACAGTGTGGCCGAGGTATTGGCCAGCCGTTTTGACGCGCGCTCGGTACGCTTGATGAGCATCATCAGCTCGCTCACCATCACGCTGTTTTATCTGATCGTACAACTGGTCGGGGCCGGCAAGCTGTTGCAGCTGCTGTTCGGCCTGCCCTATCTGGCCGCCGTCGGGCTGGTGGTGGGGCTGATGGTGCTGCAAGTGGGGCTGGGTGGCATGCTGGCCACCAGCTGGATACAAATGACCAAGGCCGCGCTGATGCTGCTCTGCGCACTGCTGCTGGCCGGCGGGGTGCTGCAACGCTTCGGCTACAGCGCGCCGGCCCTGTTTGCCCAGGTAGACCAGCTCAGCCACGGCCAGGCGCTATTGCCGGGCAAGTCGCTATCCAACCCGCTGGATGCGCTGTCGCTGGGCCTGGGGCTCAGCCTGGGCCTGCTGGGCTTGCCGCATATCCTGCTACGCTTTTTCACTGTGGCGGATGGCCGTGCCGCCCGCCGCTCGGTGGGCTGGGCCACCGGCATCGTCGGCCTGTTTTTCCTGCTGAACATCATCATCGGCTATGGCGCGCTGGTGCTGGTCGGGCCTGCCGCCCCATTTCACGACGCCGCCGGCAAGCTGCTGGGCGGCGGCAATATGGCGGCGCTGCATCTGGCCTCGCTACTGGGCGGGCCATGGCTGCAGGCACTGATTGCCGGCGTGGCTTTTGCCACCATTCTGGCGGTGCTGGCCGGGCTGGCCATGGCGGGTGCCAGTGCCATCAGCCACGATCTGTATGCCTTGTGGCTGTGCCGTGGTCAGGCCGATCCGCAGCGGGAATGGCAGCTGTCGCGGCTGGCCACCCTGCTGCTGGGCGTGGCCGCCGTGCTGCTGTCCACTCTGTTCCAGAATCTGAATATCGCCTTTCTGGTGGGTCTGGCCTTTGCCATCGCCGCCTCCAGCAATTTCCCGGTACTGCTGCTGACCCTGCACTGGCGCGGCCTGAGTGCGCGCGGGGCACTGGCCGGTGGCTGCTGCGGCATGCTGGCAGCGCTGGGGCTGATCATCACCGGCCCTACCGTATGGGTGGGCATGCTCGGCCATGCCCGGCCGCTGTTTCCCTATGCCAACCCGGCGCTGTTTTCCGTGCCGCTGGCCTTTGCCGCCGCCTGGCTGGCCTCGGTCCTCGACAAGACGCCGGGACGCAGCATTGACGCGGCACTGCCACGCGCCGACACTGCCAAGCAACGCCCATCATCATCCGGGCCAGCCTCGCAACAGACAGACTGGCCGCCAGCACAACACCGCAATAGAAAAACGACATGACCACACTGACTCTGTACGGCAACTGTTTCTCCGGCCATAGCTACAAGGTGCGCCTGGCACTGATGCTGGCCGATGTATCCCATGATTACGTTCATGTCGACCTGGCGCTGCCGCGCGCTGAACGCGCCGAGGATTTCCGCGCCGTCAGCCGCTTTGGCGAAGTACCGGTCCTGGTGGCCGATGGCACGGCGCTGTGCCAGTCCAATGCCATCCTGCAATGGCTGGCCGACAATTACGGCCGGCTGGATGGTGCGCCAGGCGAACGCCAGCTGGTGCGCGAATGGCTGTGCTGGGAAAGCAATCGCATTGGTTTCTCACTGCCAAACCTGCGCCTGGCACGCAAATTTTTCCCGCAGCCGGCCGAGGTTACCGCCTGGCTGGAAGCCCGCGTGCGCGATGATCTGGCCGTGCTGGACAGCACCCTGAGCGCGCACAATTATCTGATCGGAGCCACACCGACCATCGCCGACTTTTCCGCCAGTGCCTATCTGTGGTGGCTGGCCGATGCCGGGCTGGATATCGCCGGCTGGCCGCATGTGGCCGCCTGGCTGCAGCGCATCAGTCAATTGCCCGGCTGGCAGCATCCGGACGAACTGATGGCGGCGGACATTCCGGACTGAAGCAAACACGGGGAAGCGCGATGGAACGGCCATCCTGCATCAAACACTGGCGCGAACTGCAAGAGCCGGACAACGCCAGTTATCCGGACAGCAGCGAGTTGCTGTCCATCGGCTCGCCGCTGGGACGTTTTTTTGGCCTGCAGCGCATCGGCATTCATCACGAACTGCTGCCGCCTGGCCGACGCACCTCCTGGCCCCATGCGGAAAAGACCGAAGACGAATTCGTCTACGTGCTGGAAGGCGAACCGGATGTCTGGCTGGATGGTGTGCTGCACCGCCTGCGGCCCGGCGACACGGTGGGTTTTCCCGCCGGCAGCGGCATTGCCCACAGCTTCCTCAACAATACCGCTCATGATGTGCGGCTGCTGTGCGTAGGTGACCGCGACCGCGACGACAACCAGCTGCACTACCCGCTGCATCCGGCCCGCAATCGCGCGCTTGGCCCCCGCCACTGGGATCATTGCCCCGGCCAGTTGCAAGGCGCACACGACGGCCTGCCGGATGCCTTGCACACGCAACAGGACCATGACTGACATGCCCCAGTTTCTCGCCGCTGTCGCCGCCATCATCGGGGCAGAACACCTGCTGACCCAGGCGCAGGATACCGCCCCCTACGCGCTGGACTACCGCCGCCGCTATCAGGGCCTGCCGCTGGCGGTAGCCCTGCCCGCCAGCACGGCCGAAGTGGCCGCGCTGCTGCAGCTGTGCCAGGCGTATCAGGTCGCCGTGGTACCGCAAGGCGGCAACACCTCCACTTGTGGCGCGGCCACGCCGGATGCCTCCGGCCGCCAGCTGGTGATCGGCCTCGGCCGGCTTAATCGTCTGCGCGCCATCGATACCGCCAACGACAGCATCACGGTGGAAGCCGGCATGACGCTGGCCCAGGTACAGCAACTGGCTGCGACAGCCGGCCGGCTGTTTCCGCTCTCGCTGGCCAGCGAGGGCAGTTGCCAGATCGGCGGCAATCTTTCCACCAATGCTGGCGGGCTGGCCGTGCTGCGCTACGGCACCATGCGCGAACTGACGCTGGGACTGGAAGTGGTGTTGCCGGACGGCCAGGTACTACATCAGCTATCCGCCCTGCGCAAGGACACCAGCGGGCTGGATGTGAAGCAGCTGTTCATCGGCGCGGAAGGCCAGCTGGGGCTGATTACCGCCGCCACGCTCAAGCTGTTCCCGCTCCCCACAGCGCACGCCACTGCGCTGCTGGGAGTAAGCAGCAGTCAGGCGGCCATCGACCTGCTGTCGGCCTTGCGCCAGGCCTTTGGCGACCGGCTGACCACCTTTGAAATCATGTCGGAAACCTGTCAGCAGCTGCTGGACAAATACCACCCCGGCCAGTTGCCCTTCATCCAGCCGTGGGCGGTGCTGGTGGAGCTGTCCGACAGCGGCGACAGCCACGCGCTGCAACAGAAACTGGTGGAATGGCTGGCGACCCAGAATATTGCCGACGGCGTGCTGGCGCACAGCGAGGCCGAACGCCAGCGCCTGTGGCGGCTGCGTGAAGACATGTCGGAAACGCAAAAACGCGACGGTGCCAGCATCAAGCACGATATCGGCGTACCCAGTTCGGCGATTCCAGACTTTCTGCAGCAATGTGACAGCGCACTGCGCCAGGCCTTTCCCGGCGTGCGCATCATTGCCTTCGGTCATGCCGGCGATGGCAATCTGCATTACAACATCAGCTACACCCGGCCGGACAATGCCCATCTGTTCGCGGATGAAGACAGTGTCAACGCCATCGTCTACGACCAGGTTTATCGCCATCAGGGCACGCTGGCGGCAGAGCATGGCGTGGGCCAGCTCAAGGGGCAGTGGCTGCAGCGCTACAAGGACCCGGTTGCCCTGCAGCTGATGCGCAGCATCAAGCAGGTGCTGGACCCGCACGGGCTGATGAACCCCGGCAAGTGGTTGTCCACGCTCGGCGATTAAGAGCCGCTAACAAAACCCTAGTGCAGCATTGCGCCTGCTGGCCGCACGCTTTCTGTCTGGGTCGGCATGCCTTGCCCCAGGGACGCTACGCCCTTGTCAGCCACGCTAAGCCAACGCCGCCAGATCGGCAGCCAGCCGGGCCAGCAGGCCCGGCCAGTCGCCCGCCTGCTGCTGGCGGTACAAGCGCAGCGCCGGATACCACGGCGTGCTCTCCCCTTCCCAGCCCCAGCGCCAGTCGGTATGGCTGGCCGACAGCAACAGCCAGCACGGCAGGCCCAGGCAACCGGCCAGATGCGCCAGCGCAGTGTCCACCGTCACCAGCCCGTCCAGTTGCGCCAGTACACCCGCCGTATCTGCCAGATCAGCCAGCCCGTCCTCGCCGGCAAGTAGCTGTGGCCATTGGTCCAGCCATGTCTGCTCGATGGCGTTCACCGGCAGTTGCAGGCTGAGCCACTCGATATGCGGCAGTTGCAATAGCGGTGTCAGCAGGCGGATAGCTGGCAGCGAACGGTGATGATCAAAGGGATGACGGGCATGGCCACGCCATACCAGGCCCAGCCGCAGCTTGCGCTGTCTGGCTGGCAGCCTGGGTGATGGCGGCAGGGTAAAGCCTGCTGGCGGCGTGGCGGCCGGATCCGGCTGCAACAACCCGGGCAGGCTCATGGAAAAAACGTGGCAGTCGTGCGCGGGCAAGGCCATGTCCAGACTGGTGAGCGGCAGGAATAGCGCCGGACAGCCCAGCGCCATGCTGTGCAACAGGCGGATCAGCTCTGGCCGGCACACCACGGTCAGACGCTGCGCTTGTAACAAGGGCAGATAGCGGCAAAACTGCAGCGCATCGCCCAGCCCCTGCTCCAGCCACACCAGCACATGCTTCCCGGCCAGCGGCTCGCCCTGCCAGCGCGGCGAGGCAAGTGTTGGCAGGCCAAGTTCGACCGGCGGGCGCAGCAGGCGCGCTTCCTGTGCCTGCCAGCCCTCATGCCAGCGCCGCTGCGCCAGCAGCAGATAGCCCAGGTTCTGCACATGCCGTGGCTGTTGCGGCTGGCTGGCCACCGCCTGACGCCAGGCGGCTTCGGCCCGGCCTGCCTGACGCAGCTCGCTACAGACCAGCGCCCAGATCGCCGCCTGACTGGCATCCGCCTGCTCAAGTGGCACATTGTGCTGCAGCAAGCGCATGGCTGCGCTGGCCATGCCCTGCTGCAGACAGGCCGCCGCCAATGCCGCCGCCTCGGCGCTCGTCAACTGCGGCAAACGCAATGCCCGCTGCAACAAGCGCGCAGCCACCCGCCAGCGCCGTTGCCGCTGGCACAGCAGCAACAGATCGTGCAGCGCCACCACATGATCGGGCTGCACACGCAACAAACGGCGCCAGCAGGCTTCCTCCTGCGCGACGCGGCCATCTTGCTGATAGCGCTGCGCCAGCCGGTACAGGCTGTCCTGGTGTTGCGGGTCAGCGGCCAGTTCGGCCTGGAAATACTGCTCGGCCAGGGCGGCTTCGCCACGGTCGTCGTGCAGGCAGCCCAGGTTGTAATGGACATCGGCCGCGGCAGCATCCAGCCGCAGCGCCTGCTGCCAGCATTGCAGGGCCAGCTCGCCCTGTCCCAGCCTGGCCGTACAGACGCCCAGCAGATTCCACATCGGCGCATTGTCCGGCTCCGCCTGTAAACAATGCTGCGCCGCCTGCAAGGCAGCGGGCAGATTCTGCTCGGCCAGCAAGGTAGCCGCCTGCATGGCCAGTGCCGACAAGCCCATCACTGTGTCCTCTCAAGTAAAAAATCCCATGAAAAAGCCGCCCATGGGCGGCCTTGGTCCAGCATCTTATCGTCTTACAGGTGGAACTTGGCAAACTCGCCATTCATCTGCCCAGCCCGGCCTGCCAGGCTCTGCAAGGTGGTGCTGGCCTGTTGCAGCATTTCGTCATTTTCCAGCACCCGGCTGTTGATCTGCTCCGAGCTTTGCGCAATCAGCGTGCTGGCATTGTGCTGCTCCTGGGTGGAGTGGGAAATCTCCGACATCTTGCTGACCACTTCCAGCATGGAGTGACGGATGGACTGAATGGTGGCCACCGCCTGCTGGGTCAGCACCACGCCATCGTTCACCACGGTCACCGTCTGCTGCACATCGCCCACGGCCTTGCCGGTTTCGCTGCGAATGGCACTGACCATGCCGGCGATCTGCACCGTGGCCTGGGCCGTGCGCTCGGCCAGTTTGCGCACCTCGTCGGCCACCACGGCAAAGCCGCGCCCCTGCTCACCGGCACGTGCTGCCTCGATGGCAGCGTTGAGGGCCAGCAGATTGGTCTGGTCGGCAATGTCGCGTATCACCTCGGTGATGCCGGAGATCTGCTGCGAGCGCTGCTCCAGCGCGGCCAGCATGGTTTCCAGCGATCTGACCGACTGCACCGTACTTTCCATGCCATCGGCCAGACACAGCAGGCCTTGCGCGCCAGACTCCAGCCCGGTGCCGGTGGCGGTGGCCAGCTGATCGGCCTCACGCGCATTGTCGGCGATATGGGCAATGCTGACGGTGATCTGCTCCAGCGTCGCCGCATTGGACGAAGACATATCCGAAATGCGACGCGCGCTGTCTGCCACATCCAGCACCTGGCCAGACACCTGGCCGACGCCGTCCACCACGCCGCCAGCGTTGTCGCGCAGACCACGGAACAGCGTTGCCAGCTGCGTGACGAACTGATTGAAAGCGCGCGCGGTGGCGGCGATTTCATCCTGCCCTTCGTCTTTCAGGCGCAGGGTGAGATCGCCATCACCATGCGCAATGTCTTCCATGGCGGCTTTCAGTGCCACCAGCCCGCCCAGCATGCGCCGCAGCAAGAATCCGGCCAGTGGAATCAGCAGGGCAAACACCAGCGCGCTCAAGCCAGCCACGGTCAGCAGCAGGGTATTGAGCGGCGCCAGGATGTCATCCTTGTGCGTGGCCAACCCGATCAGCCAGTCACTGTCCGGAATGCGCTGCACGGAGAGCAGCATGTCCTGCTCGCCCATGCGCATCTGTTGCAGGCTGGCCGAACCGGCCAGCTCGGCCAGCTTGTCTGCCGTCAGCTCCGGTGCCAGCTGGCTGATGGGCTTGAGCGTGAGCGCCGCCTGCGGATGCGCCAGCAGCTTGCCCTTGCTGTCCACGATGAAGGCATAGCCATTGCCACGAATCTGCAGCGACAACACCGATTTGACCAGGCTATCGACAAAGACATCGCCACCCACCACGCCGACCTGGCTGCCGCCATGGCTGATGGGAGCGGCCACGGTAATGGTGAGTTTCTTGCTGGCTTCATCGACATAGGGCTCGGTCACAATCGGCTTGCCGGCGGCCATGGCCTGCTTATACCAGTCGCGCTCGGCCACCTTGTAGTCGGCCGGTGCGCTCCAGTCGTCGGAAAACAGCGAGTGGCCATCGGCAAAACCGGCGTAGTTCACATTGAAACCGGCCTTGGCTCCGACCTTGAGAAAACGCAGGGCATCAGCCTCACTCGCCACGCTGGCCTGGGCAGCGATTTCCTGCTTTTTCTCATCCAGCCAGGTTTTCACCACACTGCTCTGCCCCTTGAGCGCAGAGTCAAACTCGTGATTCAGTCCGCTGAGAATTTCGCCGCGCATCTGGATGAATACAATCAACACCAGCACCAGGCCAAACAGCGCCATCAGCAAGGCGTTGAAGGCAATCAGCTTGCTTCGCAAAGATTTCATGTCTCCCCCTTATTTCCTTCAGGGTTGAATTGTTTGAACTTGCCTTGGTGAATCATCGCTACCACCTGACATTTCCCGGCGGGCAAGCACCTATGCTGCATATTAAATTATTAAAATCTAATGTAGATCTTGATCCAGCACAGCAAAGGCTTGTTGACGGCAATCGCAAGCACAAAACCCAGGTCTGTGCGCCATATGCTGTGGTGAAAACAGCAAGGCCAAGCATGAGGATAGCGCGCCGCAGCTGACGTTACAGGGCAGGAGGCAAGCAGGCAAAAAAAATCCCCTGAGGGTTCTCAGGGGCCAACACGAGGAAGAAACATCTGGCTGGGGTTACCAGCTGATGCTTCGAGGGGCTAACACCACAAAAGGCCTTGCGGCCTTCAGTGCGATGCACAATTTAGCGCAAATGCTCTATTCTGTCCATTCAATTCAGCGGCTTAGACCCGCTAACAAAACCCCCGCTCCAGCGTTGCGCCTCCTTGCCGTACTAGCTGTACTGTCTGCGTCGGCGCGCCTTGGCCCGGGTTCTCTACGCGCTTTTGTTAGCAGCTCTTAGCACTCAAGCCCACTGGTAATCCTTGAACATTTCACGCAGTTTCATCTTCTGCAGTTTGCCGGTGGCGGTGTGCGGCAGCTCGTCCAGAAACACCACCTCGTCCGGGGTCCACCACTTGGCGATCTTGCCTTCGTAAAAGCCGATCAGCTCTTCGCGCGTGGCGCTGGCACCGGGCTTGAGCACCACCACCATCAGTGGGCGCTCGTCCCACTTGGGGTGCAGCACACCGATGGCGGCCGCCTCGGCCACCGCCGGGTGACCCACCAGAATGTTTTCCAGCTCGATGGAGCTGATCCACTCACCGCCGGACTTGATCACGTCCTTGGTGCGGTCGGTAATCTTCATGTAGCCATCGCGGTCGATGGTGACCACGTCGCCGGTATTGAACCAGCCATCCTCGGTATGCGAATCGTCCTGCTCGCGCTTGAAGTAGCGCGACAGCACCCAGGAACCCTTGACCTGCAGATTGCCAAAGGCCACGCCATCGTTGGGCAGCGGCTTGCCTTCGTCGTCGACAATGCGGATGGCCACACCGTAAATCGGCCGCCCCTGCTTGGTTTGCAAGCCGCGCAGCGTCGACGTGTCACAGCCGTTGTGCTTGAACTTGGGCGTGCTGGTGGTGCCGCAGGGCGACAGCTCGGTCATGCCCCACAGCTGGCGCAGCTCGGCACCGTGCTCGGCCAGTTGATCGACCATGCTTTCCGGCGCAGCCGAGCCGCCGACGATGACGCGCTTGAGGCTGTGAATCTTCAGATGGTTCTTCTGACAGTGCTGCAGCAGCATCATCCAGATGGTGGGCACACCGGCGGCCATGGTGACGCCTTCGCTCTCGATCAGCTCGTACAGATTGACGCCGTCCATCTTGGGGCCGGGCAACACCAGCTTGGCGCCGTTCATGGTGCAGCTGTAGGGCAGGCCCCAGCCATTGACATGGAACATCGGCACCACCGGCATGATGGCCCCTTGCGCCGAGATATCCAGGCTGTCCGGCAGCGAGCTGGCAAAGGCATGCAGCACGGTGGAGCGGTGCGAATACAGCACGCCCTTGGGGTTGCCAGTCGTGCCCGAGGTGTAGCACAGGCTGGAGGCGGTGTTTTCGTCGAAATCCGGCCACTGGTATTGGTCGCTGTGGCTGTTGACCAGGTCTTCGTAGCACAGCAGGTTGTCCAGCGTGGACTCGCGCGGCATGTGGGCGCGGTCGGTCAATAGCACGAAGTGCTGCACGGTAGTCAGTTCGGCGGCAACCTGCTCCACCACAGGCAGGAAGCTGAGGTCAAACATCAGTACCTTGTCTTCGCCGTGATTGATGATGTAGCTGATCTGCTCGGCAAACAGGCGCGGGTTGACGGTATGGCAGATGGCACCGGAACCGGAGGTGGCAAAGTAGATTTCGTAGTGGCGGTAGCCGTTCCAGGCCAGGGTGCCCACGGTATCGCCATGCTGCACGCCCAGGCCAGCCAGGGCATTGGCCAACTGCCGGCTGCGGCGTGCTGCTTCGCGGTAGGTATAGCGGTGAATCGGGCCTTCCACGGTGCGCGACACGATCTCGCTATCGCCATGGTAGGTTTCGGCATGCTGCAGCAGGGCGGAGATCAGCAGCGGCTGCTCCATCATTTGTCCACGCATCTTGTTTCCCCTTTATTGTCGTGGTTTGGAATCTATCAAAAGACCATAGGCATTTTGGGGCATTTGCTCCAATCACATTTTCTGATGCAAACAGGAAAGACCTGCTGATGAAAACAGAGGTTTACAGGGGAAAAGACAAGAAGTTTCCTAGCGCTTGCTTGGCAAGAAAGATGACAAAGCCCTGCTGCAGCAGGGCTGACAAGGGCAAACCGGCACCACGCTGCGCACAAGCGGCCACCGCACTGCAAAGCCGGACGACAAGCAGCTTGCCAGTTGGCCACCCACGACACTGTGCTGGCAATACAACAGCTGATGCGTTTTAGCTTTTTACCGGACGCTTGGCCAGCATGCGTTGCAGGGTGCGGCGGTGCATGCCCATGGAGCGGGCCGTGGCCGAGATATTGCCATCGTGCTCGTTCAGCACCCGTTGCAGGTGCTCCCAGGTAACACGTCGCAAGGACATCGGCTGCGGTGACAGCGGCAGCTCCGGATTGGCCATTACCTGCTGGAAAGCCGCCAGGATGTCATCCACCCCCGCCGGTTTGGCGAGATACTGCACCGCGCCCAGCTTGGTCGCCTCCACGGCGGTAGCGATGCTGGCATAGCCGGTGAGCACCACCACGGCAGCCTGTGGATAAAGCTGGCGCAGGTCGGGCAGCAGGCGCAAGCCGCTTTCGCCTTCCAGGTTCAGGTCCAGCAGGATGCGCAGCGGTGGCTCATCGCGCGTTTGCAGCGCGGCTTGGCCATCGGCGGCACACTCGACGCGAAAGCCGCGCCGCGTCAGCGAACGCGCCAGCACCGAGGAAAAAGCCTGGTCATCATCGACCAGCAGGAAATCCAGCGCCATTTCACTCCTCCTGTTGCAAGGGCAGCCGCACGCAGGCGTGAACGCCGCCCTCGGCACGGTTATCCAGGGTCAGGACGCCACCCAGCCGCGCCAGTGTGGCATGGCTGAGCATCACCCCCAGCCCCATCCCGGCCGGCTTGTCCGAGTCCAGCGGTGCCAGGCCGGCGCGTTGCAATTGCTGGGCGCTGAGGCAGCCGTCGCGATTGATGATGTCCAGTTGCAACTGCCCCGCCAGCAAGGACGCTGTTACCGTCAGCTCGCCGCCACCAGCCTCGGCTGCATTGTTGATCAGATTGAAAAAGGCTGGCCAGAATGCGGCATCCAGCCGCACCAGCGGGTCAGCCCCTGCCGGAGCCTGCCATTCCAGCCGCACATCCGGCCGCAAACTGCGCCAGCCCGATAGCTGCTGTGCCAGCGTGGCAAACAGGGCAATGGCTTCACCCTGTGGCTGAATGCCCTGCTTGAGCCGCGCCAGCGCCTGGGCACAACTGCCCAGCTGGGCTTGCATCAGTTGCAAGTCCTCGCGCAGCGGCTGATCGGCCGCATGCTGCAACAGCATATCTTCCACCAGCAGGGTCAGGGTATTGATGGGGGTGGACAGCGAATGCGCCGCGCCGGCCGCCTGCATGCCCACCGCCAGCAGTTGTTCGTCGCGCAGCTGGGTTTCCCGCGCCGCTGCCAGTGCGGCCTCGCGCGCCGCCAGTTGACGGGCCAGCCAGGACACAAAGCTGGTGATCAGCAGCGCCGACAGGGCAAAGGTCAGCCACATGCCGACCAGGTGCAGGGAAAAGGCATACGCGGCATCGTTGCCCTGCAAGGGCCAGGGCAGGTGCCAGCCAAACAGCGCCGCATAGGCCAGCATGCTGAGCAAGGACAGCCCCCAGGCAAACAGGCCGGGCGACAGCAAGGCGGCAAACAACACCGGCGGCAGATATAGCGAGGCCAGCGGATTGGCTGCACCGCCGCTGAAAGCCATGCACTCGGTCAAGGCCAGCAGGTCGGCCAGCAAACCCAGCCGCAATAAGGGCAAGGCCGCACGGCCCTGCTGCAGCCGCTGACTCAGCACACCATTGAACAAGGCCAGCGTGGCCAGCGCCTGCAGCAGCAATAGCCAGGGCAGCGCCAGTCCGCTCAGTCGGCACAGCAATAGCAACAGGCCTCCAGCAGCCAGCATCAGCCAGCGCAGACGGGTAATCAGGCGCACCGCATCCGGCAGATCGGCTACCAGGCGGGAAGAAGAGGAAAACAGTTGGGCCAGCATGGCCGACACTTTAGCATCCCGCAGCACCAGTAGTGGCTGCGACATAATGCCGCACATCCCCGGCAGGCATGGATCGCGCTGCAGCCCAGCCCCCGACTGCAGCGGCTTGTGACAACGGCACTTACCCGGCTCGTCGCCGCACGGCCAGTCTGCTAGTCTTGCAAGACTTTTTGTCGAACTGAGCCGGATGAAACATTTGAAACTCGCAGGCTGCGGCCTGATCCTGTTTATCGCGTTGGGGCCGCTGGTGGGCTTGCTGGCCAGCGGTGTGCTGCCCTTGCTGGCCTATATGATCGGTGCCTTGCCGGCCGCGCTGGCCGGCACGCTGCTGGTGCTGCTGCGCCTGTCGCTGGATAGCGGCATCAGCCGCTGGCAACAAAGCTGGCCGCGCTGGCGACTGCTGGCACTGGCCGCCCTGCCCGGCGCACTGACCGGCGGCGTCATCACCCTGTATTACAGCCGCTGGCTGCAGCCGGCTTTATACGACCCCTTGTTCAACTATTATGTCGGTGCCGTGGCGGGAGGGGTGTGCAACGCCTTGTTCTGGCTGTTGCGCAGCCCGCCCGAGCCAGGCCGCTGATCCGACGAGCCCGGCTACGAGCCGCAGCAAAAAAGAAAGCCCGCCTGGTCGGGGCGGGCAATAACACCTTGGAGTGTGTCCCGGCAGGCTTGGACCTGCCGGCGTGTCTGGCACCAACAATACGCTGTTGCAAATGCCAGGCCAATGCGACAGATTGCCGCAGCATCTCAAACGGCCTTGCGCACGCTCACCTGCAAGCCACCGCTGTCGCGGTTTGCCAGCGTCAGGCTCAGACCATGCAAGCTGGCAATACGCTCGACAATGGACAAGCCCAGCCCACTGCCCGGTACATCCTGCCCGGGTGGACGGAAAAAGCGCTCATGTACCCGGTCCAGCCATTCCGGCGCAATACCCGGCCCGTTATCCTGCACCACAATGCCAGTCGTCCCCGCCTGCAACGCGATGCACGCGCCAGCCGGGCAATAGCGCACCGCATTGTCCAGCACATTACGCAGCATCAGCGTGAGCAAGGTGGCATCACCCGTCAGCGGCAAGACCTGTGCCGGGCTATCCTGCCATTGCAGCTGCAGTTGCATGTTCTTGCCGGCGGCCGCAGCGGCCACATCGGCCATGGCATCGCCACACACCGTGGCCCAATCCACTGGCTGCGCCGCGGGCAAGCCCTGCAGCGGATCAAGCCGGGACAAGGCCAGCAATTGCTCCACCAGCCGGGTGGCGCGGCCAATGCCCTGCTGCAACTGTCGCAGCGCATGCTGGCGGCCTGCTTCGTCCGGCATCAGTGCCATGACCTCGGCCTGCACCTGCAAGGCGGCCAGCGGCGTGCGCAACTCATGCGCAGCATCGGCCGTGAAACGCCGTTCGTGCTCCACCGTGTCGGCAATGCGGGCAAACAGCGCATTCAAGGCACGCACCATGGGCAGTACCTCGCCCGGCACATCTTCAGCCAGCGGGCTACTGTCCAGCGCACTGCGGCGGCCAAGATCGGCGGCCACCTGCTGCAAGGGCCGCAAACCCTTGCGCACCGCCCATAGAATCAGCAACAGCAAAACCGGCAAACCCAGCAACCACGGCAGCAACTGGCCCTGTATCACCTTGAGTACTACTTCGTGCCGCAGCTTCTGCCGCTGACCGACGGCAACCAGGCGCGAACCGTCCGGTGCCGGCAGATAGAACAAGCGCCATTCATCCTTGTCATCGTGGCCGCTAACCGTATAAAACCCCCGCCGTCCGGCCTCGAAACTGAAATGGCGGCCCTTGCCGTCACTCAGCAGCAAATCCCCGGCTTCGTTCCATACCGCCACGCCGATGTCGTCGTCTTCCATCTCGCCACGGTCGCCGCCGCGAATCAGCTTCTTGGTCTTGGGCAATACCGGCAGTGGATCGTCGCCATGCTCGCCCATGTTGACGCTGAGCAATTGCCGGGCAAACAGGGTGAGTTGGGTGTCGTACAGTTCGTCCACCTCATGGTGGGCGACATAGGCGGCCACACCCGTGGACACCAGCCAGATCAGCGGCACGGTAATCAGCAGCAGCACCGCCAGGCGGCGCTGCAAAGTGGGCTGGCGCTTCATTGCAGCTCGCCCAGCGCATAGCCAATGCCGCGCTGGGTGCGGATAAAGCCAGCTCCCAGTTTTTTGCGCAGGTGATGGACATACACCTCCACCGCATTGCTTTCCAGCTCCTGCCCCCAGCCGTAAAGCTTTTCTTCGATCAACTCACGCGACAACACCCGGCCCTTGCTGGACAGCAGCAGCTCCAGCAAGGCCAGTTCGCGCGCGGTCAGCT
This sequence comes from Aquitalea sp. FJL05, assembly GCF_003852595.1. Classification (NCBI taxonomy): domain Bacteria; kingdom Pseudomonadati; phylum Pseudomonadota; class Betaproteobacteria; order Neisseriales; family Chromobacteriaceae; genus Aquitalea; species Aquitalea sp. FJL05. The sequence continues at coordinate 6,698 of NZ_QAJS01000005.1, read as the reverse complement.
CCAGCGGCTTGTCATCCAGCCAGGCGGTGCGGGCCACCGGATCAAAGCTGACCGCACCATGGCTCAGGCGATTGGCGGACTGGCCATGACGGCGGCGGATCAGCGCCCGCAAGCGCGCCGCCACTTCGCTCAATGCAAACGGCTTGACCAGATAGTCATCCGCACCGGCATCCAGCCCCTGCAGACGCTCATCCAGCGTATCGCGCGCGGTCAGTACCAGTACCGGCACATCCTGCCCGGCCTGACGCCAGGCGGCGAGGATATCCATGCCATCCATGCCCGGCAGGCCCAGATCCAGCACCACGGCATCAAACGGCGCGGCCGACAACGCGGCCAGCCCTTCCCGGCCCTGGCGAAACCAGTCGACCACAAAGCCCAACTGGCCCAGGCCCATCTTCAGGCCATCACCAATCAGCGGATCATCCTCCACCACCAATATGCGCATGTTTATTTCCTTGCTTCAAACTCCGGCACGGCCTGCTCGTCGCCCTGCTGCGGCATGGGCTTGACGCCGGTGACCATGGCCCTGATCAGATTGATGCCGCCCAACCGACTCATCACCAAGGCCGCCAGCACATGCAGGCCGACACTGCCGATGAGGATATTGGCCAGCGCGCCGTGTAGTTCCTGCATGCCGTCATCGCCCCAGAAGGCATCGGTGCCCAGCAGATAACCGCTCACACCCAATCCCAGCACCAGCGCCATCAGCCACAGCATCATCAGCGCGCCCAACGGGTTGTGCCCGGCATGGGCATCCAGCCGGCCCTGACGCATGTCCTGCCAGTGTGCCCGCAAGCGGCGCGGCGTAGGAAAGAAATCGGCAAAACGGGCATGCCTGCTACCAACAAAGCCCCACACCACCCGCGACAGCACCAGCACAGCGGCCAGATAGCCAGCCCAGCGATGCGGACCTTCGCCATCTTCCAGCACAAAATAATTGCCCAGCACACAGGCCGCCAGCGTCCAGTGAAACACTCGGACAAAACGGTCCCACACCTTGATTACCTGTGTATTGTCAGCCATCAATCCATTTCCTTTCAGCAAAAGAATAGGCCGGCGCCCGATGGCAGCCGGCCCTCCCGCCCCGGGAGCGCGCCCGGCATGCAACAGGCTTATTGCTGTACTTCGCTCTTCACCGGCTTGCCAGTCTTGGTGTCGAAGTAGATTTCCACCTTCTTGTCGTCCTTGTTCTTGCCGTAGATCTCATAGCACTGGCCGCTCACCTTGAATTTGTCGATCTTGTAGCCCTGGCCTTCCAGCTGTTTCTTGAAATCTTCCTGCTTGATCCACTCGCTCTTGGGGTGGGTTTCACACTTGGCACCAGCAAAAACGGCAGGGGCGGCAAAGGCAGCGAACAGGGCGGTCAGCAACAGTTTTTTCATTTCTCGAATCTCCAGGATTAAACCGGTTCATTCCGGTGGCAGGGCTATTTAAACGCAGCAGTCTTAAACCCAACTTAAAACCGCGCTACGTCATCCGCGCGTCACCAAAGCCACATCGCGCTGTCATCTGTTGCATGCAGCATGACGCGGTACACCACGGCAGAACGGACCCGACATGCAGCCCGACACCGCCTCCACCAGCAGCCGCCACTACCGCGCCATCTGGATTTCCGATGTACACCTGGGCACCTCCGGCTGCCGCGCCGACCATTTGCTCGACTTCCTCAAGCACAACGAATCCGACCACCTCTATCTGGTGGGCGATATCGTTGACGGCTGGCAACTGAAAAAATCCTGGTACTGGAAGCAAAGCCACAACGATGTGGTGCAAAAAGTACTGCGCAAGGCGCGCAAGGGTTGTCAGGTGGTGTATGTGCCGGGCAATCACGATGAGGCCGCCCGCCACTACGTGGGACTGGACTTCGGCGGCATCGCCATCCGGCGCGAGGCCGAACACACCACAGCGGATGGCAAGCGCCTGCTGATCATCCACGGCGACGAATTCGATGGCGTCATCCAGCACATCAAGTGGCTGGCCTATGTCGGCGACTCGCTCTACACCGTCATCCTGGAGCTGAACCGTGGCTTCAACTGGCTGCGCAAGCAACTGGGCATGCCGTACTGGTCGCTGTCGCAATACCTCAAGCACAAGGTCAAAAACGCGGTCAACTTCATCAGCGACTTCGAAAAAATCCTCGCCGGCGAAGCCCGCCGCCGCGACTACGACGGCGTGATTTGTGGCCACATCCACAAGGCCGAAGTGCGGGATATCGACGGCATCATCTATGGCAACAGCGGCGACTGGGTAGAAAGCCTGTCAGCCCTGGTGGAACACGCCGATGGCCGGCTGGAAGTGGTGTACTGGACCGAACTGCAATCCGCAGCAGAACCCGTCCGCCGCAAAAACAAGCAAACCGGCGCTGCGACACAGCCCGCCACCGGCCAAGCAGAAGCCGCCCAACCAGCGTGGCTACCGCAGCCGGCAGCGCCAACCTTGCTTACGCGGGCAGACACCACTGCCCAGCTGTCCGACCCCACCCAGGAGACACCATGCGCATCCTGATCGTCACCGACGCCTGGAAACCGCAAGTCAACGGCGTAGTCCGCACCCTCACCGAAACCAGCCGTGAGCTGACCCAGTTCGGCCATCAGGTGGACATGATCACGCCACTGGAATTCAACACCCTGCCCTGCCCCACCTATCCCGACATCCGCCTGTCCATCCTGCCCTACCGCCAGGTAGCGCGGCGGATTGCCGAACTGGCACCACACGCCATCCACATTGCTACCGAAGGCCCACTGGGGTTGGCGGCACGCCGCTATTGCCTGCGCCACAAACTGGCCTTCACCACCGCCTATCACACCCGTTTTCCGGAATACATCGCCGCCCGCACCCGCCTGCCGCTGTCCATCAGCTATGCCTGGATGCGCCATTTCCACAATGCCGGCGCCGCCACCATGGTGCCCACCCAGTCCATAGCCGACGACCTGCGCGCCCGTGGTTTTACCAAGGTGGTGTTATGGAGCCGTGGCGTGGATACCAGCCTGTTCACGCCCGGTACACGGGAGCGTCTGGATGAAAGCACTGCCCCGCGCTTTGTCTATATCGGGCGGATCGCCGTGGAAAAGAACATCGAAGCCTTCCTCAAACTCGATCTACCCGGCAGCAAATGGGTGGTGGGCGATGGCCCGCTGATGGCCCGTCTGCAGCGCGAATATCCCGAAGTCCACTTTGCCGGTGTCTTTCCGCAAAACGAGCTGGCCCGCTTCTACCGTGCGGCGGATGTTTTTGTCTTTCCCAGCCTGACCGACACCTTTGGCCTGGTGCTGCTGGAAGCCATGGCCTGCGGCACACCGGTAGCCGCCTATCCAGTGGCCGGGCCACTGGATGTGATAGGCAATAGCGGGGCGGGCATACTCGCCGAGGACCTGCGCCAGGCCTGTCTGGATGCGATGAAGATCGACCGCAGCCATGTACGCCGGATTGCCGAAGGTTTTTCCTGGACCGCCGCCGCACGCCAGTTCGAGCAGCACCTGCATCCCAATCCAGCGGAACGCGTCGCCACCCTGAAGCCGCAGGCAGGTTGATAGCGCCAAAACAGCCGGCGTTGCAAAACAGGTCGCGCCGCCCATGGCTGTGGGGACAAGGCTTCAGCACATTGCCATGGCCGTGGCCGTGGCCGGCACCGCGCTACAAAAAAAACTTGAGTCCGCCAATCACAGGCCTATACTGAAATCATTCAGTAACAGGGAGGGTTTGGGATGAGTCATTGGCCGGATTCCGACAACCTTGTTCAACTTTGTGTTCAGAACCCATCACCTTCTCAGGTTTGATGGCGGCTGCTTCAGCGTAGCCGGGAGCACTACCAGCGTCCATCACGGATGCATCAACGACAGGTCGTCGGTAAGCCAGACACGAAACAACAGACTTTGCTTGAGCTTGATGAGTTAGCCGGGGCTTGAAAGCCCTTATCCGCCACCCTAACAGGCAGCGATCATGATGTTACCGCCCGATCAACCAAGGGCATTTTAGATGTAATATCAGTGCTTTACGACTTATCTGGTGCTGTGCATACAGCCTGTTCTTTGGTAATGACCTGTTCGCGGTTTTGCAGAATATCGTTGGCAAACATGTTCGCCGCGACGCGGGTTGCAGTCTTGTATGTGATGTTTGCGTTATCCCGCAAATCCTTCTGAAACATGCAGTGACACACCTCGGAGGGCGGCCAGTCAAGCCGCCCTCTTTCACATTCTAGTCCTGCTGCTGCCTGATCCGCTCAATCACCACCCGTGCCAGATGCTGGGTACTGACCCCAGGTGACATCACGTCCGGGGTGGCAATGCCATCCAGCAAGGTGGCCCGTACTGCCTGCTCGATGCGCAGTGCCAGCTTCGGACGCTGCCACCATACCCGCAGCAGCATGGCCGCGCTGAGAATGGCAGCCAAAGGATTGGCAATACCCTGGCCAGCAATATCCGGGGCCGAACCATGTACTGGCTCGGCAATTGCCGCGGCCACACCCAGATTCAGCGAAGGTGCCAGGCCCAGACCGCCACCAAATGCTGCCGCCAGATCCGACAAAATATCGCCATACAGATTGGGTGCCAGCAGCATGTCGAAGCTTTCCGGTGCCTGCGCCAGGCGCAAAGCTGCCGTATCCACCAGCATTTCATCTACCGTAATGTCGGGAAAGTCACGAGCAACCTCACGCGCGCAGTCGCGGAACAGGCCATCGGTGCGCGGCAGGATATTGGCCTTGTGAATGATGGTGATGCGCTGACGGCCAGCATTGCGCGCCAGTTCGAATGCGCTGCGCGCCACCCGCAATGAGGCCTTGCGCGTAATGCGCTTGATGGCCACTGCGACTTCACCGTCAGACTGCTCATCACCCACATACAGGTCTTCGGTATTTTCGCGCACGATGATCAGATCAATACCACCACGGCTGCTAGCCAGGGGCAAACTGAGCGTGGGACGAATATTGGCATGACAGCCCAGTTCACGGCGCAATTGCACAATGGGCGAGCGATAGCCCTCCACCAGCTGCATCGGTGAGCTGACAGCCCCAAAAAACACCGCCCCGCATTCGCGGGCAGCAGCCAGCGTACGCTCTGGCAGCGCCTGGCCATTGCGACAGAACTCTTCCCAGCCGGCATCCGCAAACACCAGTTGCAAGCCGGGCAGTACCGCCTGCAACACGCCCACGGCCACCGGTACCACTTCATGACCGATCCCGTCGCCAGCTATCACGCACAGTTTCATCTTCACCCTCTCATCATCGCAGCCAGGAGTGGCAATTCTACTCGCTGCACGGCCGATACCGCACAATTAATGACATTCGGATTGGCGATGACAGCCAGGGCGCACACTGTCCGACAAGCATGGCGCTATGCCTGCCCTTTATGCACTAGCGCAGCACGCAATACAATTTGCTGATCTAAATCAATCACCCATTAAGAACAATCAGGAATAAACACAGCGGAAAGAAATCGTTAGGGCTACCTCATTCTTTAAGGTAACATCCTGTTCCAGTTGACTTTCCCGCCAGGCCCCATGCCCTGCAAGCCATAGGTAGCGGCCAGGCCTGGTATCGCAGCGATTTGATCATTATGCACAATGACATAGTGAGAACGGCTAGCAATGTTTAGTCAAGCGGACCCGAAAAGGGTAAAATCGCGGCAACCACTCATTCCTTGATTTCTTTTGGATAGCGAGCAGCAATTTATATGTCCTCCCCCAATCTGACCGCTGAAAAGGTCCTGTCGGTTCACCACTGGAACGACACCCTGTTCACCTTCACCTGCACCCGCGATGCCGGTCTGCGCTTCATCAACGGCCAATTCGTCATGATCGGCCTGGAAGTGAACGGCAAGCCGCTGATGCGCGCCTACTCCATTGTCAGCTCCAATTACGAAGAGCATCTGGAGTTTTACAGCATCAAGGTACAAGACGGCCCGCTGACTTCGCGCCTGCAGCACTTGCAGGTCGGCGATACCGTGATGATCAGCAAAAAGCCCACCGGCACCCTGGTACAAGACAATCTGCTACCGGGCAAAAACCTGTACCTGCTGTCTACCGGTACTGGCCTGGCACCGTTCATGTCCATCATCAAGGACCCGGAAGTTTACGAACGCTACGACAAGGTCATCCTGACCCACGGCGTACGCTGGGTAAGCGAACTGGGTTATCACGACTACATCACCAATGAACTGCCGGAAAACGAGTTCTTTGGCGATATCGTGAAAGAAAAGCTGATCTACTATCCGACCGTGACCCGCGAGCCTTTCCGCAACCAGGGCCGCCTGACCGATCTGATCACCAATGGCAAGATGTGCGCCGATATCGGCCTGCCGCAGCTGAGTCCGGAAAACGACCGCGTACTGATCTGCGGTAGCCCGTCCATGCTGCACGACCTGTGCGAAATCCTGAATGGCCTCGGCTTCAAGGAATCTCCGCGCATGGGCGAGCCGGGCGACTACGCCATCGAACGCGCCTTCGTCGAAAAGTAAGAGCAGCCCAGCTGCAAATACCAAACGCCATCCAGCAGGATGGCGTTTTTGTTTGTCCTGACCAGCACTCAACTAGCGCTGACGGAGTGAGGAACGCAAAAAAGGGAGGCAGAAGCCTCCCTTTTCTTATGCGAGCCAGACGCTGACGTCTTGATTAGTTTGCTGCGGAAGCCGGAGCGGCTTTCTTGGCAGCGTGCTTTTTAGCGTGATGCTTTTTAGCAGCGTGCTTCTTGGCCGGAGCGGAAG